>JAOTZA010000056.1 GCA_029861655.1 Acidobacteriota bacterium
TCTGTTTGTCGGTCATCACCCGACCGATGCGGTGGCGGCGGTGCTGATTCACGAGTTGACTCATCTTCTCAACCGGCGAGTCTTCGCCGACACGATCCCTCCGTGGCTCGAGGAAGGCTTGGCGAACGATCTGGCGTTTTGCCGCATTGATTCGCGCGGGCGGACAGATCTGGGCACGGTCGGCGGCCGCAATGTCGTGGTCGAACAGCCGGAGTACGATCCGGGAGGCTTTATCCGGGTCGACAAGAGCGTGCGGCTGACCGGTCCCGTCGCCTCGCTTCGAATCCTCAAGGAGCAATGGCGGCGGGGTGAGGCCGTTTCGCTTGCACGGCTCACACAAACGCCGTGGGTCGAGTTCTCAAGCCCACAACATCGAGAGCTTCACTACAGCACCAGCGTCTTTCTGGTTCGGTATCTCCTGGATAGTGGCGACAAGAAGGTGGCGGAGGGGTTTCGGACTTTTCTTCATGCTGTCGCCGGAGGTGAGCCGGCAGACGGCTTGGAGTTGGAGCGCCATATCGGTACGTCGATCGTGGAGCTCGAGGCACATTTCGAGGCGTGGTTATCGAAGCAGCGGCTTCCCAGTTGAACATGAGAGAAAACAACTACAGGCCATCCAGATGGCTGCGGGCCATCCTGAGTCTCGCCGTCCTATCGGCCGTGGGGGCCGAGGCCACCGGCGGGCTACCTCCGTTCACCGAAGTCGCCGTGGAATCGGGGGTGGAGTTCGTGCACTTCAACGGCATGTCCGGGGAGCTCTACTTCCCCGAGAATGTAGGCGCCGGCGTCGCCGTTTTCGACTTCGACAACGACGGTGATCTGGACCTCTACCTGCGTCAAGGCGTTCTTCTGGGTACCGACAAGAAGATGGCCGATGCGCTGTTTCCACCTCCCGCAGGAGCGCCACCGGGCGACCGATTGTTTCGCAATGACTCGTTCGGTGGCACGGAGTTTCCCGCGCTGCGCTTTGTAGATGTCACCGAAGCTAGCGGTATCCGGGCCGAGAGCTATGGAATGGGAGTCGCTGCCGCCGACTACGACGGAGATGGAGCGGTCGATCTCTATCTGACGAACTTCGACGCCAACCAGTTGTGGAAGAACAACGGTGACGGTAGTTTTTCGAACGTCACCACCAAGGCAAGGGTCGGCGCCGACCAGTGGAGCGTCAGCGCCAGTTTCCTCGACTACGACGGGGACCGGCAACTCGATCTCTATGTCGGCAACTATGTCGACTTCAGGCTCTCGACCCACAAGCCCTGCTATTCGGAGTCCAGCGCTCAGGACTACTGCGGACCCCGCTCCTACAATCCCCAGCCCGACCGGTTGTTCCACAACAATGGAGACGGGACGTTCGAGGATGTGTCCGCGGTGGCGGGAATCGCCAAGGAGTTCGGTGGCGCGCTGGGCGTGATCACAGCGGATTTCAATCTAGATGGTGCGCCGGACATCTATGTTGCCAACGACCAGTTGGCCAATCAGCTTTGGATCAACAACGGGTCAGGCCGTTTTGTCAACGAAGCGGTCCTGGCGGGAGTCGCCGTCAACATGGACGGTGCTCCGGAAGCTTCGATGGGCGTTGACGCCGCGGACTTCGACGACGACGGCGACGAAGACCTGTTTCTTACCCACCTGAGAAGGCAGACCAACACCATCTATGTCAACGAAGGCGAAGGCTGGTTCAGCGACCGGACTCTCGAGATGGGGCTTGCCGCGCCCAGCTTTTCCTACACGTCCTTTGGCACCGCTTGGATCGACTACGACAACGACGGCCGGCTCGACCTGTTGACGGCCAACGGGGCGGTGCAGACGATAGAAGAGCTCGATCTGGCCAAGGACCCGTACCCACTGCACCAGCCGAATCAGCTCTTTCGCAATCTCGGTGACTTGAAGTTCAAAGACGTCACGGCGGCAGCCGGATCGGCGTTCGAGTTCTCGGAAGTGACCCGTGGAGCCGCGTTTGGCGATCTCGACAACGATGGCGACACCGATGTGGTTCTGACAAACAACAACGGGCCGGCGAGATTGCTTCGCAACGATGTCGGCAACCGCCAGACCTGGGCGGCAATGAGGCTCCTCGAGGCGCGGATCAAGAGAGACGCCCTGGGGGCGCGAGTCCGGCTCCAGCGGCCGTCCGGTAGCGTCTTGTGGCGGCGCGCGCGCGCGGATGGCAGTTACGCCTCGACCAACGACGCGCGAATCCTGGCCGGGCTGGGCGCCATGAAGAAGTCAGACCCGCTGGCCGAAGTTCGGGTCGAATGGCCAGACGGCGGCTCGAGCCGCTTTCTGGAGCTTCCGGTCGGCCGCTATCTCACGTTGTACCAGAAGCCCCCGGTGACCCAATGAACGAGGGTGGAGGATGGGCGCGTAAGACCCTCGGCACGTTGCTCGTGCTCGGCGCTTTTTCGGCTGGCGCCGAGGAGCTGCTGCCGCTTCCCGATCCCGATCTCAGCCGTCTCGAGCCCGGCGTCCGGGAAAAGCTCCACAATGCCCGCGAGGCCCTGTTGGTCACGATCGGTGACGCGGATCAGGATAGCCAGAAGCAAGGCCGGCTGTACGGCCATACGGGAAAGGTGTTTCACGCCCACAACGCCTATGCCGTGGCGGAGGTCTGCTATCGAAACGCGGCCGTATTGGAGCCAGACGAGATTCGTTGGCCATATACCCTGGGGTTCTTGTACCAGGACACGGGACGCTTCGAAGAGGCGAAGAGCCGGTATCGAGAAGTCCTCCAGATCGATCCCGGGCATCTGTTCGCGATGCTCCGCCTGGCACAGACTCATCTCGAGCTAGGTGAGCTCGGCGAGGCTTCCGAGCTCTATGAGCAGGTGGTGGAGCAACCGGATCTTGCGGCGGTGGCGCACGCCGGTCTGGCTAGGATTTCAGTAGCTCAAGGCGACTACGAGAAGGCTGTCGTTCACTATGAAAAGGCCCTCGAGCTGAGGCCCGACGCGTCGCGGCTTTACGTTCCGCTGGGGCAGGTCTATAGACGGCTGGGCAAGATGGAGCAGGCGCGGGAGAATCTGGAGCGTGCCGGAGATGCCAAGCTGAGAGTCTTTGACCCCATACTCGATGACGTCGGTTCGCTGGCGGTGAGCTCGGCGATGTTTCTCACCGCGGGCGCGCAAGCCTTGAAGGCCGAGCGCTTTGACAAGGCCGTACAGGCTTTCCGAGGCGCCATCGCGGTCAACCCGGAGAACCGCCGCGCGCATCTGAATCTTGGCGTGGTGCTGGCAGAACTCGGTGAGCTCGATGAAGCCGAGGCGAGCGTCCGCGAAGCCCTCCGCCTGAGTCCCGATTACTACTTCGCCTATTTCAACCTGGGGACGATCTACGAGAAACGGGGTCTGTTGGCGGAAGCCGTGGGCTTCTATGAAAAGGCGCTGGAGGGGAATCCCGACGAGATCAAGATCAACTACCGGCTCGCCGGTTTGTTGATGAGAACGAATGAGTACGCGGCGGCCGCCGAACGCTACCGCGCGGTGGTCGAGCAGGCGCCTGCGCTCGTGCAAGCAAGACACCTCGAGGCCCTTGCGTACATTGCGCTGGGTGATACGGCCACGGCCCGTCGGCTCCTGGAGGAATCGCTCGAGATCGTTCCGCAAGAAGCCAAGCTGATGAGCCCTCTGGCCCGAATCCTGGCTACGACGGCGAGCGAACCAGAAGACACCGAGCGAGCGCTGGTCTTGGCCAAACAACTCATCGAGACGCGAAACAGCCTCAACGACGGCGAGACTCTGGCGATGGCCCTGGCGGCAAACAACCGCTTCGAGGAGGCGGTGTTGCTGCAGGAGAAGGTGATCGAGGTGGCTCGGGAGCAGGGCGCGGAGCAGATTCTGGCCCACCTCGAGCACAACCTCCAGCGGTACCGAGCCGGACATCGGAGTGACCGTCCCTGGCCTGTCGCAGATCCGGTTTTGGAGTCAGAGCCGTAGGTTGGATGGGCGGCGAGTTGACGACGCTGCCTGACTCGGATTCAAGGGCTTGGAACCATCCATTTGGTTGGATTGCCCGAGGATGCTCCGGCCTCGGAGAGGGGCTCGAGACCTGCTCCAGTAGAGCAGAAAAGGCCCTCTAAAACACTGCAAATAAAGAGGTTAGATGCCATCTTGCCAAAGGGTGGAGGTTCCACCGTTGTGTGGCATCCAACTTGCTCCATAAGGGACCGCAATAGGAACCTGTGGTGTCATCCAGACCAGCAGGCGTATCCGCGCAAGCGTTCTGGGACACCATATTCACTTCTCTCACAATGGGGAGGACATAACGGTATGAGGAAATCGAAGATATTTACCGGCTTGGCATTTGCGATCGTCGCACTGTTGGTTGCGACACCCATCGCATTTGCCCAGTCAACACGCGGTGACATCTCGGGCACCGTATCCGCCGATGACGGCTCAGCCCTGCCGGGCGTGAGTGTCTCTGTGACGGGACCCACCCTACCGGGAGACCGGAGCGCGGTGACCGACGAGAATGGGAACTTCCGGGTCGCGTCGCTGCCCCCGGGCGTTTATACCGTCACGTTCGGTCTCGATAGCTTCCAGAGCATCGAGCAGCAGAACGTAGCAGTCACCATCGGTGGCACGGCGCGTCTCGCCGTCGAGATGACCTCGACCTTTACCGACGAGCTGGTGGTGACCTCCGAGCGCCCCGTCGTCGACACGAGCACACAGACCAGCGGCGTGAACCTCGACGAGACGTTTTTCAACGAGCTCGCCGTGGGGCGTGACTTCAGCTCGATCGCCAGAGTGGCGCCGGGCGCCCAGCAGGATGCCTGTAACGCCGCGAACTGCCAGACGAGCTTTTACGGCTCGACCAGCGCCGAAAACGCGTACTACATCGACGGTGTCAACACCACCGGGATCGAGCTCGGACAGCAGGGCCAGGAACTCAACTTCGAGTTCATCCAGGAGGTCCAGGTCAAGACCGGTAGCTACTCGGCCGAGTACGGCCGCGCCACCGGTGGTCTGGTGAACGTCATCACCAAGTCGGGTGGTAACGAGTTCACTGGTGACGTCTTTGGTTACTTCGATGAGATCCAGAACTCGCTCTCCGGCGCCGCGGACATCGGCCCGCTCGCCCGGGCGACCCAGATCCGAGAGTTCTCCAAGCAGGACCTCGGTCTCGACCTTGGCGGCTATCTGGTGAAGGACAAGCTGTGGTTCTTCGCCGCCTACAACGATGTCGACAACACGGATGACGTGGCCGCGGTCGATGACTTCGGCTCGGTCCTCCCCGGTGCGCCGAACAGAGGCGACATCTTCCCGACCGACACCAAGAGCCAACTGTGGGCCGGCAAGCTCACCTGGGCCGCCAACAGCGGCCACTCCTTTTACGGCTCGATCTTTGGCGATCCCACCGACACGAGCGGCTTCCTTCCGGGTGAGTCGCTGGCGGGGACGCCTCTCCACTTTACCGGCGTTGTCGAGACCGGAGCCACCGACTACGCGATCAACTATGACGGCGTGGTCAGCGACAAAGTGATCCTCAACGCTCGCTTCTCGTCGCACGAGGAGAAGTCCGAGCAGTTCGGCGCCGGCGCCAACGCGGTGGGTTACATCGACAACACCGATCCGTTGGGCGACGGCACGACCGTCTGGGGATTCGGCGACAACATTGCCGGCTTTGGCTTCTATCAGAACCAGCCGGAGCTCAGCCGCGAGAACATCAACGCCGACGCCACCTTCTTTGTGGACGACTTTGGCGGCTCGCACGAGTTCAAGCTGGGTTATGAGTTCGAGGACATCGCGGGCCAGCAGGATAATTTCAATGGCGGCACCGGTCAGCGGATTTATCGCTTCACCTGTGTCGACAGCGACACGCGTGACTGCCAGGGCTCGCCCTACTACTACCGTCATCGCTTCTACACCGGCGACAACACGCTCGATCCGGAAACCCTGGTCGCCGGCAACATTCAGGTCCCGTTGTCGGTCGGTATCAAGACCGAGAACGACGCAATTTACCTTCAAGATACCTGGCGTCCGAGCTCGAATCTGACGATCAACGCCGGTGTGCGGTTGGAGACGCAGCAGCTCTTCAACCACCTCGGTACGGTTCAGGCCGATATCGACGACAACCTCGCGCCGCGGGTCGGGTTCACCCTCGATCCAACGAAGCAGGGCAAGGCCAAGATCTTTGGTCACTATGGTCTGTACTACGAGACCATTCCGATGGACATCGTCATCCGCTCCTTTGGCGGTGAGATCCAGATCTTCACCTACAATGTCTCCGATTCCCCCAACGACGTGGCCAACGATCCTACGGTCCGGAACTCCCGCTTCCTCGGCGGTGGCATCTCGCGTGTCGACCCGGGCGTTTCGGGTCAGTACCTGGATGAGATCGTGTTCGGCGGCGAGTGGGAAGTCAAGAAGAGTTGGAGTGTTGGTGTCAAGTACATCAACCGCGACCTCAAGGACGTGATCGAGGATGCCCTTGCGGCCGATGGCGACTATTTCATCGGCAACCCGGGCCAGGGACTGATGGCCGGCACCTATGACCTCGGCTATGCCTTCGGGTACAACGACACCCTGCATCAGCTCAACAAGCCGTCGCGGACCTACGAGGCGGTGGAGTTCACCACCTCGAAGCGTCTGACGAACAACTTCCAGTTCCTCGCTTCGGCCCTGTGGTCCGAGCTCAAGGGTGACTATGACGGGACGTTCCAGCTTTCCACCGGTCAGCTGGACCCGAACCTGAACTCCGCCTTCGACTACTTCGACTTCTCGGTCAACAACACCGGTCTGCTCTCGAACGATCGGGAGTGGCAGCTGAAGTTCGACGGCATTTATCAGTTCAACAACGGGCTGAATGGCGGGCTGTCGGCTTTCTACCGCACCGGGACTCCGGTGACCGCGATGGGTTATTCGGAGGCCTACAGCAACTGGGAGTTCTATCTCTCGGAGCGCGGTGCTTTCGGCAGAGTAGACGACGCCTATGAGATGGATCTGCACTTGGGTTACCCGCTTGCGATAGGCGGCGAGGGCAGGGAGATTCATTTCTTGGTCGACATCTTCAACCTGCTCGACGCGCAGACCGAGACCCTGCGGGAGGTTCGCTATACGCCTCCCCGCGAGGACTACGAGGTGATCGGTTTGACGACCGGCGTCATCAATCCCCCGGTCACACCAGGCAGTGCGGACAGACCGGCAACGAGCGCGGCGTTCAACACCGGCAGGGCGTGGACCAACCCACGGCGTGTTCGGTTGGGAGTTCGCTTCAGCTTCTGATCCGTCCATCAGATCGGATAGCAAAAGGGGGCCTTCGGGCCCCCTTTTTTTGTGGTCGGAGAAACCGGATCAGCCGGCGTTGCCCGAACCCTGCGCGCGCCTGTATCCGTCGAGACGAGTCTGGATCTGGGCCGCCAGCGACTCCTGGTCGAGCGCCTTGGCTCGCTCGATCGCTTCACCGGCGGTGACGATCGCGTCCGCCGATCGGCCGGCGGCGGCGTAGACGGCTGCCAGGGTGTCGAGCGCCACGGGGTGGCGATCCTCGGAGAGCTCGACCGCACGCTCGGCGTGGCCGATCGCTTCGGTGATACTCGTCGCGTCCCCACTTGCCTGGGTGATGAGTGTCCAGGCCAGGGGAATCAGCGGTGCCGGCCAATCAGGGCGCAAACGAGCGGCCTCTCGGAGGTGGAGGAGTGCCTCGATCTTGTGCCCGGTCGCTCTGGAGATCACCCCGAGACCCTGGTGAGCCTCGGCGTCTAGAGGATCGAGCTCGACAGCTCGTTGGTAGTGGCGCATCGCTTCCTGCGGTTCGCCGCTGGACTGCAGGAGACCGGCCAGGCTTTTGTGAGCCCGGGCCAGGCCGCCGTCGAGCGCGATGGCTCGTCGAAGCTCTGCGATGGCCTCGTCCCCGCGACCTTGCCGGTAGACAGCCTCCGCCAGACGATGGCGAAGAGCCGCCTCTTCCGGTGGCGTGGACCGATCCTCGAGCGCCAACCTCAAAAAGCGCTCCGCGTCTTCGGGGTATCGCTCGTTGAACGACTGCGCCAGCCATAGCGGGTTGGTGCCCGGTGGCGGTGTGACCCAGCGTCCTGCGCTTCCCGACAGTGGTGAGGACGCCATCCGACGCTGCTGCCGCGAGACGTCTAGGTTCTGGGCGTCTCGCAGCATCTCGTCTACCTCCATCCTTCCCCGGTAGGTCGCCGCGAGCTTCGCGTCGCGATCTAGAAGCAGGCTGATCGGCACGGCGAACGGCAGACTCCGGTCGAGGAGGACATCCTGGAGGAGCTCGATCTTTTCCAGAAGTTCGGTTGTCGCAAAACCACTGGCAAAAGGAAACCCGATCTTGCTCAGTGTGCGCTCAGCGTCGGGCCGCCCGGTGACTTGATCCCGATCGAGGCCATCGACCGAGAGTGCCAGCACATCCAGTCCGACAGCATCAATTGCCGGCGCCCGCGCGGTCAGCTCCTTGAGCTCAGAGATGCAGGGCAAGCACCAGCTTGCCCAGAAGTTGAGCAGTAGGGGACGCCGGGGTCGGCCTTGGTTTCCGGGCTGACGAAGACCGACCGTCTCCTGGTCCCCGCCGCCCGCGGACGGGGTGTAGCGCAAGAGAGGAAGAGGGAGCCGGATCGGCAGGGAAACGCGCTCTGCGGCGGTCGATTGCGGCGGCTGCTGCTGGAGAGAGGTGTCGAGCTTTACCGCCTGACGAGTTGCCACCACGCTCGCCGCGCCGCGGCCTTGGACCAGTTCGTACCGCCTCCCGGGCCGCACCCCGGAGAAACTCTCGCTCTCACCGCCCGGCCAGCGCACCGTCACCCGCTCGATGTCGGGTTCCGTGCCCAGACCGAAGTGCAGCCATTTGCTCGATTGCGACAGAAAGCCGTCGCCCGCATAGACCGTACGGACCAGCGCGTTGTTGGGGTGATGCCCTTGACCGGCCGGATCCAACGACTCGATCTCGACCCGCGCTCCAATGGCGTCGCGATTCGCGGTCGTTCCACGTAGCTTCAAGGCGACATACTGATTGTCGGTCGCGCCTTCGTTCAGCATCAGCCGCAGGCGAGGACCGGTGCGGTTTGCCAGCCACAGGTCGAGGTCTCCGTCAGCGTCCCAGTCGACGACCGCGAGGCCGCGTCCGTCGTCCGCATAGTCGAGACCGGAAGCCGCTGAGATGTCGGTAAAACGCAAGCCCGGGGCGTTGAGAAAGACGCAGTTGCGCTCAGAGCCGCTCCAAGACATCCCCTCCCGCAGCAGGCTGAGCGTCGCTTGCCAACCGGCTACGTAGCGTTCAGACTTTTGACCTGCCTGGGATTTCTGTGGGGAGCGCGACACGACCTGCCGCCAGAAGAAGCTTCATAGATCGCCGCTGTCGGTGTTGGAGATATAGCCGTTGGTGACGACGAGGTCCTGCCACCCATCGTTGTTTAGATCCGCGAATCGGGAGGCCCACGCCCAGCGCGCCATGGTGACTCCAGAAGACTCGCTCACATCCCGAAAGCTCCCGGAACCGTTGTTTGAAAACAGCGTGTTTCCCCTCGCCATGCGTTGCAGATCGGAGGCCGCACTGCCGGTGGCGTCGGAGAAGGTGCGTTGGTAGGCGATTCGGTTGCCCGCCGACGAGAACATGTTGCTCACATAGACATCCATCCAGCCATCTCGGTTGGGGTCGCCCCAGGAGACGGACATGCCGGAGGCGACGTCCTCGACACCGGCCTCTGGTGCCGTATCGACAAATCGGCCGCTGTCGTTGCGGTAGAGGTTGTTGCGTCCGAAATCATTGGCGACATAGAGGTCCGGGTCGCCATCGTTGTCGTAGTCCTCCCACGCGGCGGCGAAGCTGTAGCGAGTGTTGTTCTGGCCGAGTCCGACACGCGCGGTCACGTCTTCGAATTTGAGGTCGCCGTCGTTCTCGAGCAGTACGTTGGCGCCGCCGTTGTCGGCGTCGTGATAAGGAACGGGTCCGGGTAGGCCTCGATTCTGCGGGTCGCCGTCGTAGCCGCACACATAGAGGTCCAGATCGCCGTCGGAGTCGTAGTCGGCCGCGGCCAGCGAGGTGGCACTCGCGACCACATCGGGCAGGCGAGCTCGGAGAGTGAATTCAGCCTCGCCGTTGTTTTCTGCCACCAGCAACGTCCGGCGCGTTGCCGCGACCAGGTCTTGATCGCCGTCGTTGTCTAGATCGACAAAGAGCGCCGATGCGGTGGATTCGAGCCAATCCACCCCGGCCGCTGCCGAGACATCGGTGGCCGTCCCGTCGGCGTTTTGCATATAGAGACGGTTGGGTAGCCCACCGGCCTCACACACATAGATGTCCTCGAGACCGTCGCCGTTGGCGTCTCCAACCGCCAGGCCGTGGTGGCCAAAGAGCGACATACCGGAGAAACGGCTGACACGACCGAGCCAGTGCCCTATCCCCGGCAGAACTTGTTGCTGATAGGAGGCGTTGTGACGCAGGGTGGACTCTGTTTTGTCGGCGAAAAGCGCCGGTCTGTGGACGGAAACCTCCTCATACCGCTCGAGTTCGATGGCGACCAGGAGCGGTGCGGACTCGAGATCAGCTGGAGATGCCGGAGATGCGGGATAGCTCCAACGACAGCGCCAGGAAGCGTTCACTTGCACGGCGTGACTTGCATCGCGGCTCGAGGCCTCGAACAAGACCCCGGTGGTGAAAAACGACTTCGACTCCTCGACCTGGATGGTCTTGAACTTCACTCGTATCCCCTCGCCGGATTTGAGCACCTGCCGCAATTGAGTCAGTGCCTCCAGCAGACCACTCGCGCCACGGTATTTGGGCGCCGAGACCGGCCCACCCGGCACCGGGTCCCACCGCCTCACCTTCAAGACGTCATCCGCAAAAACCTCGGTGAGGTTGGTGGGCCGCAGGTTCTGGCTTTCGAACCCGATGTCCATGAGTTGCGACCCGCCCTCCAACTCCGTTGTGTCGGGGTGCTCGAGGAAGTCCTGGAGGATTCGCAGTTGAGCGCCCGCCGCGTCACTCAATACTTCCGTCTCCCAGAGGTCGTTCTTGGGGTCGAACTTTGCGGTGAGAGCCGCTAGCGCGTCCGCCGCACCTATCTGGAGCCCGGTTCGGGCTCGGCGATCGAGCGGAACCTCAACGGCAGCACCGTTCGTCGCGCGCGGTTCTCGGTGGGGACGATCGGCATCAGGTTCGGACTCGCCGCGCCCGCAAGCGGTAGCTGGGAGCAAAGCGACGAGCAGGAGAAGCCGAATCAACCCCCGCCACCCGGCGGTGGTCATCCGCTGCCCGCGACGACACTTCGCGACACGAACGAGGCGCTCGCCCCGTATTCGTCCCGGATCCCGGCGCCGAACACATGTCGGCCGGGCCGCATGAGCAGGCTCAATTCGTAGGTGTAGTGTTGCGTCTGGGCTGTTTCGAGGTCGGCCGGCGGGATTTCGATCGAGATCTTGTCCTGCTGTATCTCCGAGAGCGCACCCTCTTCGTCCATCGCGGTGAAGTACAGCTCGACCCGGCCCTCATAGATCGTCCCACGAGGCACGAGCTCGACCTTGTCGAGGGGTATCTGAACGACAAAGGGCACCACAAAGTTGTCGTCCTGGCGACTCGATTCGCCGACCCCGAGCCGCACACCGAGTGGATTCACCTGATAGCCATAGCGCAGACTCGATGCCGTTCTCTCGCTCATTTTCTGCGACATCGGTTTGTCGCGGTACCCCGCTCGATGACGGACCTCGAGGCCCTTTCGCACGGTTTTGACCTCGACCTTGTGAAATCGGCCGTCGCTATCGCGGATCGGGCTGTATCCGAGGGAGTAGTAGTTCTTGAAATCGCCCTCGACACGGGAGAGACCCCGCCGGATGTCATTCGCGTTGACAATTGCGGTACCGCCGGTTCGCTCCGCAATGAACCGGATCGAGCTCTGGAGGTTGGCCAGATTCGTCGAGTCTGCCAGGGGCCCACCTCCGTCGACGCTCGACGCTCGAGCGTTCTCTGCATCCCCCGCCGTCAGCGACTGGAGACCCGATGCATCGATGGTATAGAACGTGACACCCGCCGAATTCGCCTGGTTGGCCAACGTCTGAAACTGGCGCGTAGCATCGAATTGCTGGGACTCGAGGGCCGCCGACATGTCCTGGAACTTTTGCCGGATGGTGAAGAACAGATCTCGGGCCGGCACCATGGGCAGTCCATCGCTTGCATAGAGCAGCGCCTTGCGCCCGGGAAGACCGGAGAGGGAGAAGATCATCTCTCGCATGGCGTCGAGCGTAAACCGAAGGTCGTTCATGATCGAAGACGCATGCTGACGCGTGCGCAGGAGGACGTTTGTGGACGATTCGGCGTTGTCGATGGCCTTCAGGATGTCGCGGCGCTCTCTGTTCGCCTGCGACCGGAACCCGGTGACCGTCTCGAGCTCGGTTAGAGCAGACGTGACGAGCAGCGGGTTGTCGGTAAAGCGATGACGAACGTTGAGCGTTCGATCGTAGGAGACCAGCATCACCCGGTCTTCCTCATCCAGCCGGTGGATGAACTGGCGTAATCGGTTGAAGATGCGGTTGCGATGCAACGGCTCGATGTTGAAATTGTCGATGTAGACGACAAGGTGTAGACGCTGGTCCTCGGGGAGCTGCCGAGCCACGACTGGGGTCGGTTCAGTAACCTGTGATTCCGGTCTCTCGACCACCGTCAACGGGACGGCAGGCCGACCGTCCGCGACCGCGTAGAAGTTCGTGATCTGGACCGGCCGACCGTCGTCGAAGATCTCGAAGTCATCTCGGGTGAGCCCGGTCACCGGCTGGCCGCTCTTGTCGCTGACAAAGACCTCGATATTGACGACGTTGACGTCTACCGTCTCAAAGAAGGCGTCCTGAGGGTCTTTGCGGTCCTCGGCCTCTATGTCCTGCGCCGGCGAGCCGGATGCGAGAAGCGACAGGACCACCAATGCTGAGATCGCGCTGTGTCGTCTTGTCATGGCCCGTCCTCGAAGAGCACTGAATTCTACCATCGGGGGTACTTCCCGCTTTGGCCCTTACCGGCTGGTGCTG
>JAOTZA010000057.1 GCA_029861655.1 Acidobacteriota bacterium
GGCACGACGATCCGGTTGGCGACCTTGATCCCGGATGGTTCGATCTGGGACAAGGCTCTGAAGCAAATGGGAGACAGCTGGCGCAAAGCGTCCGAGGGGCGGGTCTCGCTTCGCGTTTACCCCGGGGGTGTCCAGGGTGACGAGACGGATGTGCTGCGCAAGATGCGGATCGGCTCGCTGCAGGCGGGCACGCTGACGATTGCCGGTCTGGCGGAGATCGACCCCGCTTTCAACGTGCTCGCCATCCCGCTTTTTTTCGAGTCCTATGACGAGCTCTTTCATGTGCTCGGAGAGCTGCGCCCCGAGCTTGAGAAGCGGCTCGAGGACAAGGGGTATGTGCTCGTGCAGTGGGGGTACGCCGGTTGGGTCCATTTCTTTTCCAAGAGACCGATCCATACACCGGACGATCTCAAGCAGGCGAAGATCTTTGTCTGGCACGGCGAGGACCAGTGGATCGGCTGGTGGAGAAGTCTCGGTTACCAGCCGGTGCCGCTCGCGGCCACCGACATCCTGACGGGGCTCAAGACCGGGATGGTGGACACCATCCGCACGACGCCGCTTGCGGCTCTGTCGCTCCAGTGGTTCCGCGAAACTCCGCATATGCACGATCTAGGGTTGGGGCCGCTTACGGGAGCGACGATCGTGTCGGCGAAAACCTGGAGCAAGATAGACGAAAGTGATCAGGTGAAGCTCCTCGAAGCCGCGCGCGAGATGGAACTCGAGCTCCAGGCGGAGATCCCGGGAGAAGACAAGAAGGCGGTCGATCTGATGAACGAGAGAGGGCTCGAGGTCACCGTTACCGAGAACCCCGAGGGATGGCGTAGGCTGGCCGAAGACTTCGTCCAGAAGATGCGTGGCGACTCCGTACCGGAGAATATATTCGATCGCGCGATCGCGATCCGCGACGCCTACCGCCGTGATCTGGGGAAGCAGGCGGCGGCCGGGGGCTCCTCCTGAAGCGCTTCCTGCGCAGCCTCGAAGAGTCGATCCCGACAGCCGCTCTGGCGGTGATGGTTCTGTTACCGCTAGCCGAGGCGATCGCGCGCAAGCTCTTCTCGAGCGCCATCCCGGGAGCCGGACCTTTTGTTCAGCATCTGACCCTCGTGGTCGCGTTTCTCGGTGCTGCTCTGGCAGCGCGCGAAGGCAAGATGCTGGCGCTGGCGACCGGTGAGCTGCTCCCAAAAGGCGTGGTCGGTCGCTTGGCGAAGAAGCTCGCGGGCACCGTCGGGGCGCTCGCGTCCGTGCTGCTGTGCCGCGCCTCTCTCGATCTGACGTTGAGCGAGCGCGAATTCGGATCGACGCTGCCTCTTGGAGTTCCGGTCTGGCTCGTGCAAATGGTTCTGCCGGTCGCTTTTCTCATCATTGCCGTGCGGTTGGTGGGGAAGTCGGGAGACGACTGGAGGGCGCGGTTGCCGGCCCTTGGTGGGTTTGGACTGGGTCTTCTTCTGGGACAGTTTCCGCTTTGGCTCGAGGGGTTCCCGACCTGGCTTCTCGTTGTCGTCGTGGTTGCCGCGACGGTTGCCGGGATGCCGATCTTCGCCGCTCTCGGCGGCGCCGCCGTACTGCTGTTTCTGGCCGATGGTCTGCCGGCAGCTGCGGTGCCGGCGGAGACCTACCGGTTGACGGTCTCATCGACCCTTCCGGCGATCCCGCTTTTTACGCTGGCCGGTTTTCTGCTGGCCCAGGGCAAGGCGGCACATCGCCTGCTCGATGTGTTCCGAGCGCTCTTCGGCTGGATCCCCGGGGGCACCGCGGTGGTAACGGCTCTTCTGTGCGCCTTCTTCACAGTGTTTACCGGTGGGTCGGGTGTGACCATCCTGGCGCTCGGGGGGCTGCTTTTTACCGCGCTTCAGGCCGACCGCTACCGCGAGCAGTTCTCGCTCGGTCTCTTGACCGCTTCGGGATCTTTAGGGCTGCTTTTCCCGCCCGCGCTGCCCTTGATCCTCTATGGCATCGTGGCCGCGGTTCCGATCCGCGATCTTTTCATCGGCGGAATGGTCCCGGGCATTCTTCTTGTTGGGTTGATTGCCGCCTGGGGTGTGCGTGAGGGGATCGTTCGCGGCTCGGGCCGCGAGCCCTTTGTCGCGCGCAAGGCGCTCGAAGCGATTTGGCACGCCAAGTGGGAGCTGCTCCTGCCTATGGTGATTCTGGTGTCGATCTTTGGAGGCTTTGCCACCCTGGTCGAGTCGGCGGCGCTGGCCGCCCTCTACGCGCTCGTCACGCAGCGCTTTGTCCACCGCGACATCCCGTCGTCCAAAGAGCTCAGGAGGGTGTTCACCGAATGCGTTGTGTTGATCGGTGGCGTCCTGATCATCCTGGGTGTGGCAATGGGCTTCACCTCCTACCTGGTCGACGCCCAGGTCGCCTCGAGCATTGTCGAATGGGCACAAGCGTCGATCTCGTCGAAGCTCGTCTTTCTGCTGGCGCTCAATGTCTTTCTCTTGCTCGTCGGCTGCTTGATGGACATCTTTTCGGCGATCGTTGTGGTGGTGCCGCTCATCGTCCCGCTCGGCGTGGCTTTCGGCGTCGACCCGATCCATCTGGGGATCATCTTTGTGGCCAATCTGGAACTGGGGTATCTCACTCCGCCGGTCGGTCTGAACCTGTTTCTCGCCGCCTACCGTTTTGAGAAGCCGCTCCTCGAAGTGTGGCGCTCTGCCTTGGTGCCGCTTGCCCTCCTGGGTGTCGGCGTGCTCCTGATCACCTACTGGCCCGATCTGACGCTTGGTCTCCTCGAGTGGGTGGGTCGGGAGTAGGAAAGATCTCAGGACAGTTCCCGCCGACAAACCAAAGACGGTCGAGACAGAGCTCGACCGCTACACGGGATGAACGCCGATGGCGGCTTTCTCGATGTAGCGGTCGATCACTGTGTCGACCATGTCAGTTTCTGAACCTCACCCACGTGGCGCCCCAGCCGCCGGCCTGGAGCGGGGCGTCTCCATACGCCTCGACCCGAGGGTCGCGCTCGAGCAGCGTACGCACGGTCTTGCGCTGGGTGCCGGTGCCACGGCCGTGGATGATGCGTAGGTCGCGAAGACCCTTGTCGTGTGAAGCGTCGAGGTACTCTCGCACCACGCTTGGTACGTCGCGCGGCTGGAAGGGATGGAGATCCAAAACATCGGTGATCGGAATCTCGATCGGCAGATGGGGGTCGTCCATAGCGTGGGATTCTCGCACGGTGGACTCTGAACGCCGGGCCGATCTCCCGCGATCGAGAAGTTCGCTCAGGGAACGTAGGCGCTCACGATCTGGCCCCCGCCGGCACCCAAGGAGGATGCCACCACCAGGTATCCGTTCTCGAGGGCGAGAGAACAGTTCTCAGGTCGGCCCTTACTGGCTCCGAATCCTCGGGACCAGAGACGTTTCGCAGAACCGCCTTTCAATGCTTGAATAAAGGTGAAGCCGTTGAAAACGTCGCCGGCGGCGTAGACACGATTGGTGCCAACGGCCAGATCGCGAACCACGCTCCTGGTTCTTCGACTGCGCCACAGCGAACGGCCCGTGTCACGCCGGTAGGCGCGGACCTCGGACTTCCGGTCCTCTCGACGGCCGCCGACGACGAGCTTCTTGCCGAGGATCGCGATCGATTGCATCCAGGCGTCGGGGACGTGCCGCTGCCAAAGAAGGGCACCGGTTCTCAACTCATAGGCTCGAACATGGGAGCCGTCCGCAAGGCTGAAGCCGGCAAGCCCGGTGACGTAGATGCGGCCGCCGCGGATAACCAGGGCGCTGGCCTCTCTCCCGCCGACGCTGTTGTGCCACAGGAGTGTGCCACTGAGGGCCGAATAGACCCGTACATGAAAAAGGTCGATGGACTCTCGGGTGATTCTGCCGCCGACCGCTACGACGCCGCCGCCCACGGCGACGGCCTCGGCGCGATCCCAACTCCGCGAAACGTCAAAGACATCAGTCCACCGGGGCGCTCCCGTCGTCGTGTCATAGGTGGCGACGAAGAAATCGAAGACATTGCCGGGATCGCCCGCCGTTCTCCGACCGCCCACGACCGCCGTGACCTTGGAGTCGAAAGCGATGGCTGTCGATTCGTAGCGAAAGTGACCCGGGCCAAGGCTCTGGCTCCAGAGAAGATCACCGGTGGCCGCGTCCCGGGCTCGAGTGAAGACCGTTCCCACCGAAGTGCCTGCGAGAGCTGGGCTGTAGGTGGTTGACAGGACCATGCCGTCCCCCGCGGTCAGGTCACTGGCGACCTCACCGGGACCTCCGGTGGCTTGCCACCGCAGCGCGCCGGTGGCGACATCGAAACCCCGCACCAACTCTGTCCCCTCGGACCAGTACTGAGTGAAGGCCGTGCCACGGTCGGTGGACACCTTGGAGCACACGCCGGGTGACTCCAGGTCGACGAAGTTCCAGATCAAGTCGCCACCCGCGCCAGCCACCACGGCCGGCAGGTGAAACAGGCCGAGTCCTAGGAGCGTCCAGCGAGTGAGCCGAAGCATCACGTACTACTTTAGCGGTTTCAAGACCGCCAGGAACGCCGTGAACCCATCGTCGGGTCCTGTCACTGCCACCCCCAGGTCGGCCGTGATCACCGTGCTCCAGGGACCGATAAACGTGCCGCCGACGCCAGCACCCGCCAGTAGCTCCCCGTCGAAGCCGGCCTGCTCGTCGGTCACCCATGCGGCGTCGCCGGCCAGGTCGACCCGGAACACCTCACCGATTCCGAGACCGTAGGTCAGGTGCGCGGCGTAGGCCTCTTCGGCCCGCACCTTGTCGCTTTGATATCCGCGAACCCGGATATCGCTGAAGTAGCCGAACTCGTACTTCGAGAAGCGGTCGAGGTGTGAGCCATTGACGTACTCGACCTGGGTGCCGAACTTGAAGAACTTCGGCAGGTGCCAGATCTTCCCAGCCGAGACGCCCCAACGCGTGTAGACATCGTCTTCCGGGTCGAAGTCGTCGTTGCCCGGCAGACCCCAGGGGTCCCACTCACCGCGCTGTGTGCGACTTACATTGCCTTGTAGCCGATAGCCCTTGCGGTTGTAGCGGGTCGTCAGCGACAACGTATGGTTGAGATGGTCCGACGGCAGGACAAAATCTTCGGCGGTATCCGAAGCACGGCTGAAATTTGCGAACCCCAGTTGGTATCGGAGATCGAACTTGCCGAACTGTCCCAATTGGCGGCCGAGCTTGAGATCCAGGTTGGGGTTGATCCGCTCGACGTCTTCGGCATCTATTTCGACACCGTTGCGAAAGACCCGGTCGGTGCCGGCCACCGCCAGCGCGAAGACGTCGAGCCCGAGGTCGAACTTCGAGCCCCGGAAACCGGGTTTGGTTGCCGCTATCGTGATGAGCGGGCCGGCAAAAAAGATGTTGGCCTGCGTTCCGGTACCGCGCCAGTCGAACCACAGCCAGTTGTAGCCGCCGAGGGGAAGAGGGAAGTCGAGCGCTTCGTCGTGGAAGACACCGCCAACGATGAAGCGACGCGAAGTATCGATCCCTTCCTTGACGACGCGCTCGCCGGATTCTTCGTCCTTGACCAGGTAGCGGAGTCCTTCGTCGGTGTCCCGCACCATCGTGTACTCCGAGGCAAGGGCGGTCTCACGTCGCTTGTCGAAGTCCGGGGTGTTGATCGCGATCTCGGTGAGCAAGACCTCGCGCTCGACCACGGTGGTTGCAGACAGGATGGTCCAGAGTTGCTGCCCGACCAGCCTGAGTGGCAGGAAGTAACCGTCAGCCGTCCAGTCGACGGGCTGACCGTCGGCATCGACCGGCCCAAACGTGATCGTCTCGTCGTTCGAGAGCACGTCCCCTTCCAGACCCAACTGGACGGCGCGGGTCTGCACCCTGGCGAAGATCTCGCGATCTACCCACACCGTGCCGCGATACAGGCTGCTTCCCGGCTCGACCGCCTGGAGGGGCTCGAAGTCGACTACCCAGCAGTCGCGTTCTCCGACGGTCTCGGTGCCCTGCAATTCATAGCGGTACTCGCGCGTGAAACTGATGTCGATCGGCGCGACGGTGGCCTTCTCGGGCTGGATCAGCGGGATCTCGGGAATTTTGTTGGAGCGCCATCGGACACCGTTGATCAAGAACTCCTGCCAGACCCAGTCGAAGCCGCCGTCCTGAAGAAAGAAGAACGGGCCCTTGAAGGAAGTCTCGATCGACTGACCTCCGGTGCCGATCTGGTACCGCAGGTGCGTTGTATTGATGGCCCGGTAGGTGCGCAGGCGCCGGGTCTGCGCGTCCTCGAAGGCTTGCAACCGGCGGAGAATCTCTTCGACCGGCAGCTGCCGCTCGGTGGTGACGAGGACCTTCTCCTCGAGACCCGCTATTCCCTCGATCTCCGAAGCAGTGAGTCGCTCCAGATGCAGCACTGCCGTGGCCCCCGGGTCGGCGACCCGCACCTCCAAGCCGTCGGACGTCTGTTGCACTCCGTAGAGACGAACGGCCTCGCCAGTCGCCGGGTCGACTCGCGACGGGTTGCGCAAACCCGAGTCCGAAAAGGTGGCCACCAGTTCGTCGGTTTTCGTGGTCGGTTTGATAATGACGCGGAGCCCGAGATCCTCACCGCGCACAAAGGCCCATCCTTCGAGATCGCCGGTGGGCTCCGAGTAGGGGTCGAGCGCCAAATCCCCCTTGAACTCGCGCGCCAGCAGTTTGAGAGGCGCGATCGCTTCCGGTCCCGGGTCCGCCAGATCGAAGAGGGTGACCGAGAAGCCCGCCGCGGTCCAGCGCGCGGCTTCGGCCAGGGTCTCCATGGGTTCTGCGGGGTAGGCAAGACCGCCGAGCGCCAAGGGACGGCCCGGGTCGAGAATCGCCAGAGTCTCCACGGTTGGAGCGACATCAGCGGCTCCGGTCGCGGGATCTGAGGAGACCGCGGACACCGCCCAGCCTTCGATATAGGCGCCGATGTCGTCGGCCATCAGGGCCTCGAGCCAGCCTGGATCGGTTGAAGGCGGCGCCGCGATGACTCTAGCCTCGGGCTGAGCACCCTTGATCGTGACCGAAGCGCGCTTCAGCAGAAATGCGTACTCCGGCACTTCGAGAGCCGGCGTTTCGCCTGCCGGTTGCCAGACCACTTCGAAGTGTGAGCTTGGCGTGGCGGCGCGTGCCAGCCGCGCCACGTCTGCCAGTTCGCTTTCGATGTCGACGTTCCCGATGAGTGGTGGGGCCGCGCGAAAGACCAACCGCTGCCAGGGCGTCGCGCCGGCTGCGGCCAGGGCGGTGGGCTGCCCGGGGTCCGCGGATCCGTCGAGTTCCGTCGAAAACGCGATATAGAGCTGCTCTCCGCTCTCCAAAACCGGCTCGGCATCCAGGAGATCGAGCAGGGAGGCTGGATCGGCCAGGTGAATCCCGGCGCACGGCTGGCAGGGAGGCGAGGCGGCTGCGGCTGGATACGGAGGCAGGAGAAGGCCGGCCGCCAACAATAGGGCGCTTGCCAATGCGAGACTTCTCGTCGATCTGCTGGACATGGGTATCTGCATCTGGTTCTTCTTCGTTGCTCGGGGGCCGATGGTTTCAGCCGGATAAGAAAGGGCCGCCGCTTGGGCCTCGACAAAGACACAACGCATGCCACGGGTATGGGCGGGCGTTACCGAGCGGCGGCGGGCGGAGTGTATCGCAGGTCAGGCTCTAGCCTGCCCAGTCGCTTCTCTTGCCACGCCATCGCACGAAGCCGATGATGACGGCGGAGCCGACGAGGATCGCGATCCAGGGACTCATGCCATAGGCGGTCGGGAGATCTCCCACCAGAACTCCGAGGAATCCGGCTGCCAGAGCGTAGGGCATCTGGGTCCTCACGTGTGCGATGTGATCGCAGCCCGAGG
This sequence comes from Acidobacteriota bacterium, assembly GCA_029861655.1. Taxonomy (GTDB): domain Bacteria; phylum Acidobacteriota; class Thermoanaerobaculia; order Multivoradales; family JAHEKO01; genus JAOTZA01. Next base: position 7,785 of record JAOTZA010000057.1, read on the forward strand.
CCATCGAGGACAGGATCGTGGTGTCCGAGATGGGGGAGCAATGATCGCCCCAGACGCTGCCGGCTAGAACCGAAGAGATGGTCCCAAGCAGGAGCACGTAGAAAGCGCGACCGTCCATCGCGAACCCCGCGTCGAGGGCCAGACCGTGCGAGATCGGGATGACCAGGGGCATCAGGATTCCCATGGTTCCCCAGGAGGTCCCGGTCGCGAAAGCGGTGGCGGCGGAGAGAAAGAAGACGAGCGCCGGAAGGAGTTGTGGCGAGAGGATTCCCCGAGTGAGTCCCACCACGTAGTCGGCGGTGTGGAGCTGGCCGCAAACCTCGCCGATCGACCAGGCGAGAATCAGAACCACGAGAGCCATGAGCATCGACTTGAACCCGTTGACCATCGCACCGGTGGCGACACGGACGGTCAAGATCTTCTGCAGGACTGCCAGGAGGAGCGCCACAATCACGCCCGAGAGGCTCGCCCAGAGCAGGGCGCTGTAGCTGTCGGCGTTCGAGAAGACATCGCGTAGCCAGGCAAGTCCCGAGGTGTAGTCGGCTCGGTCGATGCCCTCTCTGCCGGAAGCGAAAAGACCGCCGATGGTGATGATGATCACCGTGAGGATCGGCAGCAACGCGTTGCGGGCGCGACGCGGTGCACCTTCCGGGGGTTCCGCGATCTCGTTGTCATAATCGGCCAATGGGACATCACCCTCGGCGATCACCTTGCCGGTGTCGCTCGCCCGCCGCTCGGCTTTGAGCATCGGTCCGAAGTCTCGGCAGGTGTAGGCGATGGTGAATCCGAGAACCAGCGCAAAGATGGGGTAGAAGCGATAGGCGATCGAGGCGATAAAGGTCGTATAGGCGTTGTACTCGAGACCGAGCTGCGAAAAAGACGCCTCGATCAAGCCGACCTCGAAGCCGATCCAGGTCGAGATCGGGATGATGCTGGCGATCGGAGCGGCGGTCGAGTCGACGATGTAGGCGAGCTTCTCGCGGCTGATCCGCAACCGGTCGGTGATCGGCCGCATGGTCGGGCCCACGATCAGTGTATTGGCGTAGTCGTCGAAAAAGACCAGCACACCCATGATCCAGGTAGCGAGCTGGCCGCGACGCGCGTTGGTGGCGATTTTGGCCACCCGGTTGACGATGCCTTGGGTGCCGGCGCTCTTGGTGATCAGTCCGACCATGCCGCCGAGGAGGGTAGTGAAGATCAGGATCCGGGCGCGATCGAAGTCGGTCATGGTCGGGGCGATCAGGGTGTCGATCGTCCGCGCAAGAGCGGTCCACGGCGCCCAGCCAAAAAGCAGAAAAGCGCCGCTTAGGATGCCCAGGAAGAGCGAGATCAAAACGTCTTTGAAGACCAAAGCCAGGCAGATCGCGATCAAAGGCGGCAGGACGGACGTCCACCCGGGGAGGACCGAAACTGAAGTCTCCGCTTTCTCGGCGCCGGTGGCATGAGCTTCGACCACGTGGTGGCCGTACGTCGTCTCGGCCTCGACCTTGACCGAGTGCGAGCCCGCACCGAGCTCGAGGGTTTCGACCGGTTGGCCGTCGACACGGATCTCGACCGGGGTCTCGATCCCCTCGGCAACTCCGGTGACACCGATCTGGAGGTGCAATGGAGCGCCGGTGATGGCCGCCCCTTCGAGGGAGACCTCGAGCACCGGCGGGCTCTGGGCTTCCACGGCTCGGCCGAGGACCCCGATGATCAGGAACGACAGACCGACTGCGGCGACGGATCTGAGTCGCGAACGCATTTGACGATCCGCCGTATCCGCTTTAACGATTGCTCGGGAGTGCTGGCCTAGTTTTCGACCGCGGCGGCTTTGGCGGCGTCGGCGACATCGCCGGCAGGGGTGGCATCGGCAACCGGTTCCGGCACGGTCTCGATCTCGAGTGGCGGCAACCCGATCTTTTCGCGAATGCCGTTCTCGATCTCGTCGGCCAGCCGTGGGTTGTCGCGCAAGAACTGTTTGGCGTTCTCGCGGCCCTGACCGAGCCGGACGTCGCCGTAGTTGTACCAGGCGCCGCTTTTGCCGACAGTCTTGTGCTCGACACCCATGTCCACGAGCTCGCCTACGCGGGAAATCCCCTCCCCGTAATCGATGTCAAACTCGGCGAGGCGAAAGGGTGCGGCGATCTTGTTCTTGACGATCTTGATTTTGACCCTGCTGCCAACGACCTCATCACCGTCTTTGAGCGCCGCGATGCGCCGGATGTCGACTCGCACCGACGAGTAGAACTTGAGCGCCCGCCCGCCGCTTGTGGTTTCCGGGCTGCCGAACATGACGCCGATCTTCTCGCGGATCTGGTTGATGAAGACGAGGCAGGTCTTGGACTTGGCGACGATCGCGGTCAGCTTTCTGAGCGCCTGCGACATCAGCCTAGCCTGTAGACCGACATGGGAGTCGCCCATCTCACCCTCGATCTCTGCTCGGGGAACGAGCGCGGCCACTGAGTCGATGACGACGATGTCGACCGAGTTGCTGCGAACCAGCATCTCGGCGATCTCCAGCGCCTGCTCACCGAAATCGGGTTGCGACACCAGCAGGTTGTCGATATCGACACCCAGTTTCCCGGCATAGATCGGGTCGAGCGCGTGCTCGGCGTCGATAAAGGCCGCGACACCACCCAGTTTCTGGGCCTGCGCCGCCACCGAGAGCGCGAGGGTCGTCTTTCCGGACGACTCCGGACCGTAAACCTCGACGACGCGGCCGCGGGGAAAACCGCCGGCACCGATCGCCGCATCTACCGCCAGAGAGCCGGTGGGAATGGTGTCGATCGCGAGGTGGTGCTGCTGGCCGAGGCGCATGATCGCGCCCTTGCCGAATTGCCTTTCGATCTGGCTCAGCGCTCCCTCGATCGCCTTGCCGCGGTCTGCTTTCGGGTCTGCCATGGACTCTTTCTCCTTTGCTTGCGAGGGCCTATTCCGCCGGATAGCGAGGCTATACTATCGGTGGCCTCTACTCTATAGACGAAACTCGAGCGTGCAACCTTACAGCCGGTATCCCAGGAAGTAGAGGCATGATGAGGCCGGCGGAAGACCTTCTGGAACGTCTCGGAAGGATTCCGGAACTCGACATCGGAACCGATGTCGATCTCTCTCGGCTCAACACGTTTCGCATCGGCGGACCGGCGGATATCTTGGTCGAGGTCCCGACCGAAGCGGCCCTTTCGACGCTGTTGTTCGAGATCGACCGGTCGAGAGCACCTTTTCAGCTCCTGGGCCTGGGTTCGAACGTCCTGGTGCCGGACGACGGGTTGCGCGGCGTGGTGGCGCGATTGGTGGCCGGTTTCAAGGAAGTCCGGACTGAGGACCGGCGAGTGTGGGCGGGCGGCGCCGTCACCCTGGCGCAGATCGCCCGTCGGACAGCCGCCCAGGGCCTTTCGGGCCTCGAGCCACTATCCGGTTTTCCATCGACCGTCGGTGGTGCCGTCTTCATGAACGCCGGCTGCTATGGCACCGAGATCAAGGATCTTCTGGTCGAGGCCAGGGTGGTGGGCGCCGATGGCGAGGTCACCGTGTGGACCCCGGAGGATCTGGAGCCCCGCTATCGCTCGACCCGGCTGCAGCAGGTCGGTGGGATTGTCGTCTCGGCTCTTTTCGAGCTCGTTCCCGGCGATGCGAAGGGGTGCCTCGAGCGGATCGACGAGCTCAACCGGAAGCGGTGGGAGAGCCTGCCGTCTGGCCACCCCAACGTAGGCTCGATCTTCCGCAACCCTCCGGGCGACTATGCGGGCCGCATGATCGACGAGTGCGGTCTCAAGGGTCTGAGAAAAGGTGGCGCCGAGATCAGTTCCAAGCACGGCAATGTCATCGTCAATCTGGGCGACGCCAAGGCCGCCGATGTGCTCGGGCTGATGCTCGCTGCTCGGGCGGCGGTAAAGAAGAGGTTCGATGTCCGTCTCGAGCCGGAGGTGGTGCTTACGGGGGAACTCGAGGCGCAGTGGGAAAAGACCGTAGAGAGAGCTCCACAGGCCGGCAAAGCCCGCCTGTGACCCTCTTGACAGCCGAGCGCGACGATTTCGGCTAGTTTTTTCCGGGCACTGGGGAGACCTCCGCTAGAATCAACACTGATCGATTCTAATCAAGAGAACGGAGGAAGCCACCGTGCGCCAAGCCTGGAAGAGAACGTCCACAGTGTGTCTGTGTCTTGTGACCCTCGCAGGGTTGGTGGGCTGCCGCCAGCTCAGCCCCGAGGAGAAGGTAGAGGAGTTGCGATCGCGCTACACGGCCCGCATCAACGAGGGGGGGTTTTTTCTGCGAGACGTTCCAGTCGAGCCGGTTGACCCTGTCGACTCTGAGGAGTCCCAGGGCACGATAAGTGGTGGGGCCGAGACGGAAGGGTCCGAGTTCGGCGACGTTCCGGTCGAGCCGGTAACTCGGCAGGAGCTACTTCTGGACATCATTGTTCAGCACGACTCGGACGAGACACTTCCGGGGATCACCGTCGATCTGGAGATGAGCGATGCCTCGGGCAACGTAAAGAAGCGATGGCGCAAATGGGTGGAGACCGAGGGGCTGCCCAAGGCGAATCAGAAGCAGGTGACCGAGACATTGATAGACGTCGGTTATGAGGAGGGCGACCGCTTCAACGCCGAGATTCGCTCGCCGATCCCTCCTGAAGAGAGAAGCGATTACCGGGAGTTTGCCGGCTCGGGCGGTTAGAAAATTGCCCAGAATCAAACCCTGAGTGAGGTCCATACGTAAGCCACAGTGAGATGGTGAGATGACGAGTCCGATAGCGACAGCGAGAGTAGCCGGGGCGCCTGAGGGCGGCGGAGACGTGATCACGCGTCTCGAGTCCCAGGTGGCGCGGGTGGTCAAAGGAAAGCCCAAGGTCATCCGCGAGGCAGTGGTCTGCATTCTGGCGCGCGGGCACATGCTGATCGAAGACGTTCCGGGGGTCGGCAAGACGACTCTGGCGCGGACGCTGGCCCGCTCATTGGGTGTTGATTTTCAGCGCATCCAGTTCACCAGCGACTTGCTGCCATCGGACATCATCGGCGTTACTGTCTTTCGCCAGAGCGAGCAAGCCTTCGAGTTCGTGCCCGGGCCGATCTTTGCGAACGTCGTACTGGCCGACGAGATCAACCGTGCCAGTCCAAAGACCCAGTCGGCGCTTCTCGAGGCGATGAGCGAACGGCAGGTGACGGTCGACCGGGTTCGCCACGAGCTGCCAG
>JAOTZA010000344.1 GCA_029861655.1 Acidobacteriota bacterium
GTTGCGAAACTCCACCTGCCTTTCGACCCGGTGGCTGAGATTCACTGCCTGACCAACGATCTGTTTCATCACCAACACTATCGGTTCGGCTAGAGACGGGAGGAACCTCATGACAACGACAAGCGTGATCGTGGATGCAGTCAGAAGTCCGATGGGCGTGAAGAGAGGCAAACTGGTCGGCACGCGGGCCGATGAGATGGCCGCCCAGGTCGTCAAGGCACTCGTCGAGCGCCAGCCCAAGTTGCCGCTCGACAAGATCGACGACGTCGTCCTGGGCTGTGCTTTCCCGGAAAACACCCAGGGAATGCTGATGGCCCGGGGTGTGGCTTTGCTCGCGGGGATTCCGTTGGAGTCCGGCGGCAAGGTGGTCAATCGTTTCTGCGGTTCCTCCATGGACGCGGTGCACCAGTTGTCGCAGGCGATCCTGGCGGGTGATGCCGAGTGCGGCATCGCGGTTGGGGTCGAGGACATGTTCGCCATCCCGATGGGGGGCTTCAACCCCTCCTTCCATCCGCGGCTCTACGACATGGAGTACTACATCGGGATGGGCGAGACAGCCGAGATCCTGGCCGGCGACCTCGACATCACACGCGAAGAGCAGGAGGAGTTCGCGATGGGCTCCCACACCAAGGCCCTCGAAGCCTGGGAGAAGGGTTCTTTCGCGAATGAGGTGGTGCCGATCGCCAACAATGGTTTTGTCGTCGAGCGGGACGAGGGGCCGCGCGATCCGGATCCGGAAAAGATCCGTTCGCTCAAACCCGCCTTCACAGCCGATGGAACCGTCACCGCGGCGACTTCCAGCCCTATCTCGCTCGGTGCCTCGGCGCTGATCATCGCGAGCGAGGAGTTCGCCAAGAAGCACAATCTCCCGATTCGCGCGCGTCTCGTCTCACGAGGCGTCGCCGGAGTCGATTGGCGACGGATGGGCATGGGACCGATCCCCGCCAGCGAGAAGGCACTCGAACGAGCCGGTATGAAAGCGGAGGACATCGACTTCATCGAGCTCAACGAGGCCTTTGCCGCACAGTCGCTCTATGTGTTGAAGAAGACCGGGTGGGACCCCAAAAAGGTCAATGTACACGGCGGCGCTATTGCTCTCGGACACCCTTTGGGGGCCTCGGGTGCGCGGATTCTCACCACACTCATCAACGTCCTCGAACAGGAAGACGGCAAGCGTGGGCTGGCCACGATGTGTATCGGAACCGGTCAGGGAATCGCCACCGTCATCGAGAGGAGTTAGCTATGCCGGAAATCAAGACGGTAGGAGTTTGTGGAAGTGGGGTCATGGGAAGCCAACTCGCGGCCCTCTTTGCGGGCGCCGGGCTCGATGTCTTTCTCTTCGACCTCGATCAGGAACTGGCGGAGAGAGGGCTCCAGGGCGCTCTGAAGGCCAAGCCGGCAGCCTTCTACCACCGGCGGTTTGCCAAGAAGATCGTTCCCAGCAACTACGAAGACCACCTGGACCGCTTCGGGGAGTGCGACTGGGTGATCGAGGCCATCGCAGAGCGGCTCGACTGGAAGCATGGTCTGTACAAGAAGATCCAGCCTCATCTGAAGGACGGCGCGCTGCTGTCCTCTAACACATCCGGCCTCTCCATGCACGAGTTGGCAGAGGCTCTTCCCGCGGATCTGCGGCAGCGCTTTCTGATCACCCACTTCTTCAATCCGCCGCGTTACATGCGCCTGGTCGAGCTCGTCCGTGCCGCCGAAACCGATGAGGCGGTCGTTCTGGCGGCGGCCGATCTCATCGGCCGAACGCTGGGCAAGGGAATCGTCCATGCGAAGGACACACCGAACTTCATCGCCAACCGCATCGGCGTATACGGGATGATGTTGGCTCTCGAGCTCACCGCCAAGATGAGGCTTTCGGTCGAAGAGGTCGACGCCGTGACGGGCCCGGTGATGGGCCGACCGAAGTCGGCGACCTACCGGACGGCGGACATCGTTGGGCTCGACACGCTCGCCTTTGTCGCCAAGACCGCTTATGACAAGTGCGAAGGCGACGAAGCGCGGATGATGTTCGAGACCCCGCCGGTGCTGGCGAAACTCCTGGAGAGGAAGAGCCTTGGCCAGAAGAGCGGTGAGGGCTTTTACAAGAAGGATGGCAAGAAGATTCTCGCGCTCGATCTCGAGACGCTCGAGTATCGCCCAAAGACCAAGCCGCGGATGGATGGCATCGGTGTCGGGCGACGCTTCACCGATCTGGGAAGGAAGATGGAAGCGCTGGTCTTCAACCCGGACCCGGCCGGCAACTTCGCTTGGGAGCTCACCATTGGCACCCTGGCCTATGCCGCCCGGCGGCTCGGCGAGGTGGCGGACGACGTCACCGATATCGATCGCGCCATGCGCTGGGGGTTTGGCTGGGAGCAGGGACCCTTCGAGGTCTGGGATTCGATCGGTGTGGAACGGTCGGTCCGTCGAATGGAGGGGGAGAGTAAACCCGTGCCCGAGTTGGTGAAGCGGTTGTTGTCCGGCGGCAAGTCCAGTTTCTACGATCGCAACGGCACCCAACGCTACTTCGATCTCGCCTCGGAGACCATGATGCCGGTGGAGACGGCGCCCGATGTGATCCAGCTCGAGGATCGCAAAGCGGCCGGTGGAGAGCTGCTGCGCAACTGGAGCGCTTCCCTCATAGACCTGGGCGACGGTGTTGGCTGCATTGAGTTCCACTCGGCGCTGCAGCCCGACTTCAACCCGGTGGACGGGGCCATCCTGGACATGCTTGCCGCCTCGCTCGACGCGGTTCACGAGAGGAGCCTCGAGGGCTTGGTGATCTCGCACGAAGGGATGCACTTTTGTGCCGGCGCCAATCTGGCCCTGATCCTGGAATTGGCCAGGAGTAACCGCTTCGAGGTCATCGAAGAGGTCTCGGCTACCTTCCAGAAGCTCAGCCAGGCCATCAAGTACGCGCCCTTCCCGGTGGTTGCGGCGCCTTTTAGCGTCTCCCTGGGTGGCGGCTTCGAGGTGATCGCGGCATGCGACCGGGTCGTAGCTCTTGCAGAGCTCTACTGTGGTGCGGTCGAGGTGGGGGTCGGTCTGATCCCAGGTGCCGGCGGCAACTTGCGGCTGCTGACGAATCTCTCGCGGCGGCTGCCGCCGACAAAGATGGGGCCGATGGCGGCGGTTCAGAAGACCTTCGAGACGATCGGATTCGCCAAGGTCTCGACCTCCGCTCACGAGGCGGTGGAGCTGGGCTACCTGAGAAAGAACAGCCGGATCGTCCTCTCGCGCGAGCATTTGATCGCCCGCGCCAAGCAGGAGGTTCTCGAGCTCGCAAACGGCTACCAGCCGCCCGAGCCACCCGAGCTCATCCCTCCCGGTGTCGGTGGCCGGTTGGCGATCCAGGCGGTGATCGACAATTACGTCAAGGCGGGAACCATCTCGGAGCACGATGCCCTGGTTGCCGGCAAGCTGGCGCATGTCATCACCGGTGGGGAGCGAGCCAACGGTGTTCACCCGGTGGAGGAGCAGCACTTTCTCG
>JAOTZA010000058.1 GCA_029861655.1 Acidobacteriota bacterium
TCCGGGTCCCCACGAGGACAGCTGCGCCATCGTCTACGGCGACGTCGCGGGCAAGTCGGTATCGGGCGCCTTGATGATGATGGCGGCGCACGAGGTTCTCAATTCGCTGGCGCTGACCCATCGTGACCCTGAGCGACTGATGGATCTGGCCAACCAGCGTCTCTACTCGCTGGGGCGCCGCAAGAGCTTTGTCGCGGTCGCCTATCTGGCGCCGACACCGGACGGTTGTGGGATCCGGTACCTGCTGGCGGGGCAACCCCAGCCGTTCCTGCGCCGTCGGAGTGGCGACATCGTCGAGCTCGGTTTGCCGGAGAACCGGATCCCGCTGGGCGCGCTCAAGAACGGCAACTATCAGTTGTGTGGCGTCGAGATGGGACCCGGTGATCTGATTCTCGGCTACTCGGACGGCGTCGTGGACGCGCGCTCGCCCGACGACGAGCCCTTTGGCACCGACCGACTGGCGCAGGTGGTGGCCGACGGACCGGACGGTCCCCGAAAACTAGTTGATTATGTGATGGGTGTGCTCGCCGATTTCACGCGCGGCACCGAGCCCTACGATGACCTGACCTTGGTCGCGGTGCAATGCGACCAGGAGGCTGAGAGATGAGAAAGCTTTGGATTTTCACCATCTTGATTGGTGCCGCTCTGGCGGCCATGCTACTCATGGCGCGGACGACAAAGGCCGAGTGGACAACGAACTCGCGCGAGGCCCTGCAGGAATACAACCTCGGCCACGAGGCGCGGATGAAGCTCTATCCGGCCGACGCGCGCGAGCACTTCGGCAACGCCCTGGCTCTCGACTCGGAGTTCGTCGCGGCCAAGCTGGCGCTGATGATCTACAGTCGCGGCGACGAGCGCAAGCGCCTCGCCAAGGAGCTCGAAGAGAGCGATCTGAACCGGTTGACCGCGCGCGAGCAGTTCCTAGTACGTTACCACCTGGCTCAGCACGAAGGCCGCGACAAGGAGGCTTACCAGGCTCTCAAGTCTTTTCTCGACGCGTATCCGCATGACCCGTGGGGTCTGGCGGCCTTCGCCGGTAGGGCCTGGGGGGAGCAGAACTGGGACAAGGCGGAGAAGCTCTACCGCAAGCTGATCGACGTCGACCCCAACTGGGTCGAGGCGCAGAACCGCCTGGCTTACATCGCGATGGCCCAAGGGCGGTTCGAAGAGGCGGAGAGCCTACTCAAGACCTATCAGTACGTCGCTCCGGACCAGGCCAACCCTCACGATTCGATGGGTGAGCTTTTGACGCTGCTGGGCCGCTACGACGAGGCGCGCAGCGAGCTCGAGCAAGCGGTGTCGATCCGACCCGACTTCTGCGCCTCCCACCTCCACCTTGCTGACGTCTATCTGCTCGAGGGACGGCCAGAGGCCACCGAGCCGGTCTTCGAGCGGGCGGCGGAAGTGTGCGAAGAGAGGTTCGTCGAGGAAATGCGCTGTGTGGCGACCTTCTGGTCGGACTATTTCTCCGGTGACCTGGATGCCCCCTGGCGGCCCGAGCGAGCTCGTTGCCGGGAGGTCGTCGGCCCGTTCTTCTTTCTGATTCACCGGATGGCTGTCCTGTCGGGTCGCATCGACGAGGCGCTGGGCATCGAGGCCGTGATCAGAGAGCGGGTCGCGAAGATGGATTCGGGCGGACTCGAGGCCAAACACTTCGGCGGTCTCATCCACCACGTCACCGGCGCTCGGTTGGCGGTGCAAGGCGATCCGGAGGGCGCGATCGAAGAGCTCGAGAGCGCCGACGAGTTGTTCTACTACTGGGGTCAGGGGGAGGGGATCGCCAAGCTCTTCAACCGGCTCAACCTCGCCGCCGCGCACGAATTGGCCGGTGACGAGGCCGCGGCGCGCAAGATCGTCGAGAAGGTGCGCAAGGTCAACGACAAGTTCTCGGCGTTCTACGACCACGTCAGGCAAGAGCTGGCCTCGTAGTTCAGGAGAGGAGTAGACTCGGCCGATGACCGAAGCCTCGGGCCGGGAGAGCGGTCCAGGAGAGTACTCGAAGGCCGGCGCCGCTCGCTCCATCGCCTGGCCGATCGCATTTGCGGTGGTGGGTGTTGCAGCCCTGATGACCTTTGCGGGGCTCTATGTGTTTCATTCGATCCGGCAGCTTCCGGCTGACGCCGTCGAGACCGGGCGGGAAGTCCTTTCCGATCTTCGCAGTGTCGCCGAGGCATTCCGGCAGGGGACGGTCGAGACGACCTTTATCAGCTATGCGGCGCGCGTTTCAGGCAGCAGCTTACTGCAGGTGGCGCATCTGGTGCAGACCGAGGTCTACACGAGGCAAGACTCGGAGACTCTCCTGTGGGGGAACCTGCAGCTTCCCGACGTCGTGGTGGCGGCGATCGTGCCCGTCGAGTACACCTTCCACGTCGATCTGGACGATTCCTGGCAATTCTCGCTCGAAGACGGGGTACTGCAAGTGGTCGCCCCCGAGATCGGCTTCAACACACCGGCGCTCGATGTCTCTCGGCTCCGTTTCGATATCCGCGAGTCAAGCCTTCTGCGTGACGAGGAGGCAGCGATCGAGGCGCTCAAGGCAGGGTTGTCTGAGTTGTCCCGGCGCAGAGCGCGCGAACACATCTCGTTGGTGCGCGAGACCGCGCGCCGGCGCACCGAGGACTTCGTCGGCACCTGGTTGGCCGGTGCGTTTGGAGACGCGGAGAGTTACCGGGTGGAGGTGCTCTTTACCGACGAGGTGCCGACGGTGGAGGGTTTCGAGACCGCTGGCGATTAGCGGGCTTCATGTCGCGGGGCCCTGGTTACGGGCTTGGACCGATACAGAGCGCGGTCGTACTGCGCGCGGCGCAGTGGCTCCGTGCTCGGATCGACTCGCGCTCGAGACGGCTCCGGAGTCGGTGAGAAAAGGCGGACGGTCCGGTTTGTCGTCTCCCGCGACGATCAAAGTCGAAGACGGTCGAGACTGAGCTCGACCGCTACAAAGTTCTTGCTCCACTCATAGCGGTCGATCTCCGTGTCGACCGAATCTTCAGATGTCCCGTGTCTTCCATGTGCCGCGGCGGAATGCCAATACGCCAACGACCGCGAGCGTCGCCTGGGACACCGCGACCGCGACAAATGCCCCCTGTGGCCCCCAACCCAGCGGCACCGAAAGAAAGTAGGCGAGGGGAAGCTGCACGACCCAGTAGACAAAAAAGTTGATCCATGTCGGGGTCGTCGTGTCGCCGGCGCCGTTGAAGGCCAGCACCGTGATCATGCCGTAGCCCCAGAAGACATAGCTGTAGCTGATGATCCGGAGACTCTCGGTGGCGATCCGGGTGACCGCCGGGTCGTTCGAGAAGAAGCCCACGAGCGGTCGGGCAAAGAAGACCAGGATGACCGCGACTCCACCCAGGAACAAGCTGTTGCAGAGGGCCGTCAACCACACCGACTTCTCGGCCCTCGCGGTGTCGCCGGCACCCAGGTTCTGGCGAACCAGGGTCGCCGCGGCGTTTCCCATCCCCCAGGCGGGGAGCAGGACGAAAATGATGACCCGGACCGCAATTGTGTAACCCGCCAGAGCGTCGGCGCCAAAGAGTGCAACGATCCGAACCAATCCTAGAAAGCTGGCCGTGCCGACCAGATACTGAAGGATCCCGATGCCGCTCACCCTCGCCAGACGGGCCATGATCGCCTGCACCACTCGAATCCGCCGCCAATCGACACGCACGTGGCTTTGCGGCCGCCCGAGCATCCGGAATTGGTAGAGGACACCGATCCCGCGTCCGACCGTCGTGGCGATCGCCGCCCCCTCGAGACCGAGGGCGGGGATCGGACCCCAGCCAAAGATCAGGATCGGGTCGAGCAGAATGTTGAGACCGTTGGCGATCCACAGGGCTCGCATGGCGATGGCCGGGTCGCCGGCGCCACGAAACACGGCGTTGATCAGAAACAGCAGCATCACGGTAGCGTTGCCGCCGAGTAGGATGGCGGTGAAGGCGGAGCCGTATTCGGCGGTTGCGGGTACCATGCCCATCCACAGCAGCAGCCGCTCGGAGAACAGAATGCCCAGAATTCCGAGCGGCACGGCAACTGCGATTCCGAGCGCGATGGCCTGTTGTGCCGCCACTGACGCGGCATCCGGATCCTGTTCGCCGATTCGCCTTGCAACCATCGCGGTGGTTCCCATCGACAACCCGATGGCAATGGCGAAGACCAGGGTCAGGAGTGAGTCGGAGATACCAACCACCGCGACGGCATCGGAGCCCAACTTTCCGACAAAGTAGACGTCGACCACCGAGAAGAGAGACTGCATCGACATCTCGAGCACCATCGGCACCGCGAGGAGCAAGATGGCGCGGCCGATCGGGACGGATGTGTAGTCCATCCGCACGCCCCGGATCGAATCGCGGACCGCGGCCCAGAACCCCGCGTGACCCGCAGGGACAATCGCGGGTGGCTGCGAGTCGCTCGATCTCTTGCCTTCGAGCATCGCGGGAGCGTACAGGAAGAGGGCCGGGGTGCGGACCGACTCCCGCTGCCCGGCGCAACGCCCGGCTGGAAACGGCGCTCGCTGCCCGGACTTCGAGCGTGGGCTCGCGCCTCGTTGCTCGCCCGCGCGGACCGAGCTTGGCCTTTCCGAGGATACCCCCTGTGCCCGCGGGCTCACAGCGTTCCTGCCGAGCATTCGCCGGGCAGCGTTGGCTGAGTCGGGGAACAGGGTTCGGAGGCGGGCTCTTCGCCGCCCTCGGCTCGGACAGAGATCGCCGACCGAAACCAATAGGTCCTGGCTCGCCGCCGAGCATTCACCGGGCAGCGAGGGCTGGGTCAGCGCGGAAGGGGGGCGGAGAGGCGCTGTCGTTCCGCGATCTCGCGGAAGACCGGTTCGAGCATCGGGTGCAGCAGGGTCTGGGCGCCGTAGGGAGAGAGGTGGTCGGGGTCCGCATACAGGGACCGGCCGCCGCGGCCGATGTGCGAGGCGCCCAAGTCGTCGAAGCACCAGTCGGCGGGATCGAGCCGCCGGGAGTCCCGAAGCTGGAGCACGTCGATCACCTCGCTCACGTTCGCCTGTCGCTGTTCGTGGACGGTTTTCGTGATGCCGCTCGGTTGTGCCCGCCCCAAAAGCGACGCAAGCACCAGGGCCTTCATTGGATCACTTTTCTGTAACGGCACCTGCTTGACGATCCAGACGGTTGCGCCGGCGGCCTCGAGTGCCGCGACGGTTCGCTCGAGCCCTCGGCCGAGAGCGGCCCGGGCCGTCTCTCGGGTGAGTTGGACCGCCGGCTCGTCGACGATCAGCGAGTCCGTCTTGCCGTCAGGCCGGCCCTCGATGTTGACCGCCCAACGCGCCACCAGGATGACGTTCTGGATGCCATGGTTCTCGACATATTGGAGGACGGCTCGGTTCCAGCCCACCATCTCGTCCCGCAGGCCTGGTCGCCAGGTCTCGAGAAGTGGGGCCATCGCCGGTCGTGCCGCGATCGCGAGGCGGATGCCGTACTCGACGGCAAGCCGGTCGCAGAGCTCGGCGAGCGCCAACGCGTGACTGTCGCCCCAGAGGAGTACCGTCTGCTTTTCCTCGGCCGGCGAGCCGAGCATCGGCAGGTCACCGGCCTCGGCGGGCTCGCTGGTCGTCGCGTAGTGTTGAGGCACCGAGTTGTCGTCGGTGAGCCGCAGCACCCGATCCGGCCATCGACTCGGCAGCCCCTCCTTCACTCCGATCCACAACGAGATCGCGGCCAAACAGCCCGCGGAGACGACCGCGGCGGTCACCACTTGCTTGAATTTTTTGTCACGCTTTCCCCTGCGGAAGGGCGTCTCGACGAAGTTCCACGAGAGATAGGCGAGCCCCAGGCTCAGCCCCAGGGCGGCGACGCGGATCGGCACCGACAGATCGCTGCCAAGCCAGTAGCGCAGATAGGTCAGAATCGGCCAGTGCCAAAGGTACAGGGAGTACGACATGAGGCCGATGGCAACCATGGGCGGTGTCGCCAGCGCCCGTCCCACGAACCCGAGCCGCGAGGAGTTGGCGTAGACGACGAGTGCGGTACCGGCGCATGGCACGAGCGCCGAAACCCCAGGGAACCTTGTCGCTGGGTGAAAAAACCAGCCTGAACCCAAGATGGCGGCCAGTCCGAGGGCGCTCAGGATGTCGATATGCGAGCGACGGAGTCTCGTGGGTTGCGGGCACCAGACCAGGAGGGCGCCCAGCAGGAGCTCCCAGGCCCTGGTTGGAAGCAGGAAGAAAGTTGCCAGAGGGCGAGTGTGTGTCTGGAGTTCACTAAGCGCCAGTGTCGCTACGGAGAGGGTCGCGAGGGTCCACAGCAGCGTCTTTCGTGACACCCGCCGGCCCAGGATGAGGAGGAACGGGTAGCCCAGGTAGAACTGTTCCTCGACAGCCAGAGACCACATGTGAAGTAGCGGCTTCATCTCTGCCGGGCCGGCGAAGTAGTCGGTGTTGAGCCAGAAGAAGAAGTTTGCGGCCATCAGTTGTTGCGCGACGGTGGACTGGGCGAGTTCCTCGAGGTCCTCCGGCAGAAGGAGGACGACCCCCGCGATCAGGGTTACTGCGGTCAAGAAGGTAGCTGCCGGGATAATCCGCCGGATCCGCCGGACCCAGAATCCGGCAAGCGAGAAGGTTCCCTCTTCCTGCTTTCGAACGATCAGACCGGTGATGAGGAAGCCGGAGATGACAAAGAAGACATCGACACCGACATAGCCACCGGTGAAACCAAAGCGTGCATGAAACAAGAGGACGAGGAGCACGGCGACCGCGCGCAGCCCGTCGACGTCGGGGCGATACTTGAAATCAATCACGTCGGTTGATCCCTCGCGCGATGGCTCTCGCGCTCGGTCGATACCCTACCGCGCCGGACCCAAAACGGAACCGTGACTCGCTTCTCCCGGCGCGTGGGTCAGCTCGCTCCGCTGCGAGGCTCATGCGATCCAGCGAGCTCGCCGAAGACTCGTCTCGGGCGATTCGGACGTCTCCTCGCTCCCTTCAGGCGGCCGGCGCCCCTGCCGGCCGAGCAAACCGTCGCGGTGATCTGGACCTGTTACGAACCAAGGCCGCTGCGGTGCGGCGAATCGCTCTTCCTCGTCTCGCCTTCGCTCACCACGCTGGATCCCCGCAACGCCTCCAAGTCTCCGCTCGAGTGACCCACGCTGCCGGAATCAAAGAAGGACCGTTTCCGAAGGCGCGGGCCAACCGTACCGGTGGCGGCTCCCGCTACAATGCCCGCGATGGATGTGGTCTGTATCGGTGGCGGTCCAGCGGGGCTCTACTTCGCGCTCCTGATGCGCAAGGCCTTTCCGGAGACGCGGGTCAAGGTCATCGAGCGCAACCGAGCCGACGACACCTTTGGCTGGGGAGTGGTCTTCTCCGATGAAACACTTGCCGGCTTCGAGGAGGCCGACCCCGAGTCCTTTGCGGAGATCACCAGGAGTTTCAGGACCTGGCGTGACATCGAGACGTACTACCAAGGCTCTTGCACGGTATCGACCGGTCACGGGTTCTCGGCCCTGTCGCGCAAGAAACTCCTGCTCATTCTTCAACGGCGTTGCCGTGAGCTGGGTGTCGAGCTCGAGTTCGAACACGAGATCGGTTCGTTCGACGAGGTGGCCGGCGCCGATCTCGTCGTTGCCGCCGACGGCGTCAACAGCTGGGTGCGTGAATCGCTCGCCGAGCACTTCCAGCCGCGCCTCGACTGGCGCAAGTGCAAATTCACGTGGCTCGGCACCGACAAACCGCTCTCGGCCTTTACTTTCATTTTCAAGGAGACGCCACACGGGCTCTTTCAGGTCCACGCCTACCCCTTCGACGATCGTCTCGCGACCTGGATCGTCGAGTGTCGTGAGGAGGTCTGGGAAAGCGCCGGGCTCGAGGATGCCAGTGAGGCGGTGACGGTCGCGTTCTGCGAGGAACTCTTCGCCGAGCACCTGGACGGACACCGACTGCTGTCGAACCAATCGCTGTGGAGGACCTTCCCGACGGTGAGCTGCGCGACCTGGCGCCACGGCAACGTCGTTCTTCTGGGGGATGCCGCGCACACGGCGCATTTCTCGATCGGTTCAGGCACCAAGCTCGCTATGGAGGACGCCATCGAACTGACCGCGGCGTTTCGGCGAAAGGGCACGGACTCGGTGGAAGATGCCTTGGAGGAGTACGAAGAAGCGCGCTGGGTGGACATTCTCAAATTTCAGAAGGCCGCACAGACGAGCCTCGAGTGGTTCGAGAACTCGGCCCGCTATTTCGGTCAGGATCCGCTGCAGTTCACCTTCAACTTGATAACGCGCTCGAAACGGATCACCTACGAGAACCTCGCGGAGCGCGATCCGGAGCTCATTGCGCGGCTCAACAGCTGGTACCAGGAGAGCGAGGGTGAGCCGGAGCTCCCCGTCAAAACCGCCCCGCCGCCAGTTCCGCCTCGAGTCCCCCCTCGAGTCCCCCCTCCAGTCCCCCCTCCAGTCCCGCCTCCAATGTTCACGCCCTTCCGGCTGCGTGACCTGGAGCTGGTCAATCGCATCGTCGTCAGTCCGATGTGCCAGTACTCGGCCGACGACGGCTTGCCCAATGACTGGCACTTGGTCCATCTCGGCGGTCGCGCGATCGGCGGCGCCGGACTCCTGATCACCGAGATGACCGATATCTCGCCGGAGGGCAGGATCACGGCTGGGTGTACGGGGATGTATGGCGACGACCATGTGGTGGCTTGGCGGCGGATCGTAGACTTTGTGCACGCCAACTCGCGGGCGAAGATCGGTGTCCAGCTGGCGCACGCCGGCCGCAAGGGTTCGGTCGTCCATCCGTGGCAAGGAGAGGACGTTCCCCTGACCGAGGAGGATGGCGCCTGGCAGACCCTGGCGCCGTCCGCGATTCCCTTCTACCCGAACTGGCCGGTGCCGAAGGCGATGGACCGGGCCGACATGGACACGGTGATCGCGGACTTCGCGCGCGCGACCGGCCTCGCCGAGGCCGCGGGATTCGACCTGGTCGAAGTCCACATGGCACACGGCTACTTGCTTTCGAGCTTTATCTCGCCTCTTTCGAACCAGCGACAAGACGGCTACGGCGGCTCGCTCGAGAACCGTATGCGGTTCCCCCTCGAGGTTTTTCGGGGCATGCGCGAGGTGTGGCCGGATGAGAAGCCGATGGCGGCGCGACTCTCGGCTACCGACTGGATGGATGAGGACGGGCGCGGCACGACGGCGGAGGAGACGGTCGAGGTGGCGCGCCTGTTGGCCGGCGCCGGTTGCGATTTGATCGATGTCTCGTCGGCCGGCAACTCGCCGGAATCCGAGCCGGTCTACGGCCGCATGTACCAGGTGCCGTTTGCCGAGAGGGTTCGGCACGAGGCCGGGGTTCCAGTCGCCGCCGTTGGGGCCCTGCTCGGCGCTGACCACGCAAATACCGTGCTGGCGGCCGGTCGCGCGGATCTGGCGGTGATGGCGCGACCGCACCTGCATGACCCCTATCTGACTCTTCACGCCGCCGAGACCTATGAGGTCTGGGACCATCCGTGGCCGGGCCAGTACGATCCGGCGAGGCCGACCCCGCCGAGAACAGATCAACGAAAGAGCGACCAACGAAAGGTGAGATGAACCGAACGGAACAGATCGCGAGAGCCGAGACCTTCCGGGCCCTTCACCGAGGCTCCAAGCTCCTGGTGCTGCCCAATGTTTGGGATCCGTTGGGGGCGCAGCTCCTCGAGAGCCTCGGCTATCCGGCGGTAGCGACCGCGAGCGCCGCGGTGGCGTTTTCGCACGGGATTGACGACGGTGAGCGGATCGGCTTCGACACGATGCTGGATGTGATCAGACGAATCGTCAAGAGTGTCGAGGTGCCGGTCTCGGCCGACATCGAGACCGGGTTCGCCGAAGAGCCAGGCGATGTCGCCGGCAACATGCGCCGCCTGCTAGAGACCGGAGCGGTCGGGATCAACCTGGAGGACAGCAGGGTTGAGCTCCCGCGCCGGCTCTATCCTCTGGAACTCCAGCGCGCGCGAATCCAAGCGGTACGTGAGATGGCGAACGACTTTGGCGTGCCTCTGGTGATCAATGCCCGCATCGACGTCTTTGTGCGTCCGGTCCCAGAGTCGCGGTCAGAGAAGATCGCGGAAGCGGTCCATCGGGGAAACGCCTATGTCGAGGCCGGGGCCGATTGCGTGTTTCCGGTGGCGCTGGGGGATTTCGAGATCTTGAAGACGCTCCAACGTGAGATCGACGCACCGATCAATGCCTCCGCCACCGCTTCGACGCCGTCGATCGCCGAGCTCGAGCAATCGGGGATCGCCCGTCTGAGCCTCGGTCCCGGACTGCTCAAGGCCGCCCTGACGGCGATGAGAGAGGTGGCCAGCGGGCTCCAGGACCCGCGGGGTTCGTATACGGGGTTTACGCGGGACGCCATGACCAGCGCCGAGATCGAGGAACTCGTGTCGAAATAGGGGGACACAAACCTTTTTCCGGACCCACAACAAGCAACCAAAAGGTGTCTTCCCTGATCCCTCGCGAGTCCGGAAAAAGGTTTGTGTCCCCCTATTTCGTCTTCGACGGCTGGATGATCTTCCAGGTGGCGAGAAAATCGAAGATCGCCTGAGCGGCGATGCGGTGGGCAAGCTCGTTGGGGTGTGGGTCGGTAAACGGCTCGACCGCCAACCGCTTGGCGTCGACCCCGCGAAAGACCGGCAATAAGTCGAGCGCCGGGATATCCAGAGACTCGGCAAGCTCGGTGACTTCGTCGTGAAGGTCGGCGTAGGGATAGCGACCGTCCAACTGGGAGTCGAAGATCGGGAACACTACGAGGGCCATCGGGACTTGGCGCTGGCGAAGCTCGGCCCGCATCTTCTTGAGAGCTCGGGCCGCGAGCTTCCAGCCTTTTTGCTCGCCGAAGAGCCCGTGGTAGTAGCGATCCAGCGCCCGCTTCATACGCAGATTCTCCGCTGCCTCGATCACCGTGCGACCCGCGAGGCTGTGTTTGTGCAGCCACCCGAAAAGGCCGCTCGGCTCGCGTCTGGAGAGATTCTCCCGGAGCCGCTCCAGTTGTTTGGTGCTCGAAGGTTCCGGGTCGTTGAGGACGAAGGTCCAGAGCACGAGATCTGGCTCGAGTCCGTTGAGACGACCGTCGAGCGATTCCTTCTGCCGAACGGTGTTCCACCCCGGACGGCTCCAGTTGAGAACCTCGAGCTTCGCCCACCAAATCCGCGGCGAGATGAGATTCTCGAGCCGGACGGCGAACACATCCTGCGGCTCGACGCCGTATCCCCAGGCATAGGAGTCGCCGACCAGCAGGATCCGATAGGTATCGGAAGGTTTATCCAGCGTCGGTCTGCGGCGCCGAAAATCCGGGCTTTTATCGTCTGGTACTCGCGCTTCGGGCTCGACGGCGGTACTCACATACTCTCTCGAACCACCTCCCGTCGTGCGGAGAATCACTTCGAGTGCGCCGAACACCAGCAGCGCGGCGATCAGAACGGCCAGCAACCGAAACTGGAGACGGCGGGCCAGGCTTCTCTGGCCGGGTATCGCGATCGGCACGGGCATAGGCTACCGCAGCTCGGCGGATACACTACGCTGTCCGCATGAACAGCGAGCACCTATCGAGATGATGGGTGACTGCCGAAACCGCGAAGCCTGAACCCGGAAAATCCCCAGTGACCCGGACGATCTCATCTCACGCCCGGGAGACGCTGCGGTTGGCGGCGCCGCTGATCATCGGTCAAGTCGCCACGGTCGCGATGGGCTTTGTGGACACGCTGATGGCCGGGCGGCGCGACGCCGTGTCGTTGGCGGCTATCGCGGTCGGCGGCAGTCTCTGGGGAACGCTGACTTACTTCATCCATGGTGTCTTGATGGCGCTGCCACCGACAGTGGCGCAGCTACGGGGTTCCGGCCGCACGATCAAGATCGCCTCGTGGACCTGGCAGACCTTCTGGCTCGGCCAGGCCCTCGCCTTGCTGTCGATCCTGATCCTGTACAACGCCGAGGGGATCCTCGCGCTCGTCGGGATCCAGCCTGAGATCGTGCCGCTCACCGGGAGGTACCTCAAAGCCCTGTGCTGGGGGATGCCGCCGCTTTGCGCGTACCTCGCGCTGCGTTTCCTGAGCGAGGGCCTCGCCTACACCCGGCCGTCGATGTACCTGGGCGTGATGGGGCTGGGGGTCAACGTGGTGGCCAACTACGCGCTGATCTACGGCCGTTGGGGGTTCCCCGAGCTCGGTGCCGTAGGTTGCGGTTACGCCACTTCGCTGGTGTTCGGAATCCAGTTCTTGGGCATGCTGATCCCGGTGGTACGACAGAAACGCTTCCGCTCGCTGGATCTTCTTTCCGGCCGGGAGCTGCCCCGGTGGCCCGAACTGCGCGCGTTGCTGCGCCTGGGGTTGCCGATGGGAACCTCGATCTTTATCGAGGCGAGTTTCTTCACCTCGATCGCTCTGCTCATGGGCTCTCTGGGAACAACGATCGTCGCCGGTCACCAGGTGGCGATCAACTTCGCGGCGCTCGCGTTCATGGTGCCTCTGGGACTCTCGCTGGCCATCACCGTACGCGTCGCCGAAGCGGTTGGCGCTGGCGAAACGAGCGACGCCCGGCGGGCGGGGCAGGTAGGGGTCGGTCTGGCGCTCTGCACCCAGCTGCTTTCGGCCTCGGTCATGCTGGCTGTACCGGGACTCATCGTCGCCATCTACACCCGCGACCCGGCGGTTGCCGAGATCGCCTTGGGGCTCATCCTTCTGGCGGCCATCTTTCAGATCCCCGATGGTCTTCAAGTGAGCGCGGCGGGAGCGCTTCGCGGACTCAAGGACACGCGGGTCCCGATGGTGGTGACCCTGATCTCCTACTGGCTCGTCGGTCTATCGCTCGGATACTTCCTCGGTATCCGGCTGGGGAACGGTGCCAAGGGCCTGTGGGTAGGGGTGATCGCCGGTCTGTCGTGCGCCGCGGTCATGCTGGTCTGGCGGTTTCATCGGCTCTCGAAGTGCTCGGTGGGGTAAGGACCGCAACATCCAGGCACCGTCT
>JAOTZA010000059.1 GCA_029861655.1 Acidobacteriota bacterium
CACAAGGCACGCTTTTTCTCGACGAAATCGGCGAGATGCCGGCAACGGCGCAAAGCAAGATCCTGCGAGCCGTCGAAGAAGGCACGATCCGACGACTCGGGAGCAAGAACGAAACCGCCGTGGACGCGCGCCTCTTGGCGGCGACCAACAGAGACCCTCGGGAAGCCATTCAAGACGGCAAGCTCCGCGAAGATCTCTACTACCGCCTGAGCGTCTTCACGATCGAAATGCCCGCCTTGCGCAAACGAGCCTCGGACATTCCTTTGCTGGCCCAGCACTTTGTTCGTTCTTGCAACGATCGACACAAGGCTTGCGTCGAAGGCATCGGAGCCGAAGTGCTCGAGATCTTGACCGGCTATCGCTGGCCGGGAAATGTCCGTGAACTCCGCAATGTCGTCGAACGAGCGGTGATCGTCGCCGGGAGAGGGTGGATCGAGACCACCCATCTGCCGCCTTTTCTGCACAAGCCCAACGCCTCAAATGACTCCGAGATCGTCCTCCCCGCGGGCTCGACGGCAGCCGAAGCCGAGAAGATACTCATACTGGAAACCTTGAAGAAAACGGGTGACAACAAGACACGTGCCGCCAAGCTGCTCGGTCTCGACGTGCGTACGATTCGTTACAAACTCAGAGCCTGGGCCGACCAAGAATGAAAATTGTCAGCAAGATCGCCGCCGGCTCCGGTCTTCTCGTCGTCCTCTTTCTCGCCGTTCTCGGCTACAACCTGGCCCACGTCCGGCGGCTCGCCGCAATGCAGCAGGAGCTCTCGCGCACCGATATGAGCGCCGCCACGATTTCTCTCGAAATGACTCGTCTCTTGAACCGCTTGGATGACTTCACTCGAAAACTCTACGTCCTCCGAGACTTCGCCTACGCCGAGCGGATCGAGGAAGTTCGGACCGCCGTCGAAGATCAGCTGGCAAGACTCGACTCACTCGGCCTGGAGGGTCGCAAGCTCGAAGAGGTGAGATCCCTCGAAAGCCTCTGGTTGGAGCTTCCCCTTGCAGGTCTCAGCCAGAGGTTGCTGACAAACGACGTCGACGGTCCCTCGGAGGCAGAGGGCGATCAAGACGACGCAGCCTTCCTGGACGCGTTCCGAGAAAAGACGAGGACATTGGCCCAACAGGCCGAGACCGTCGGCAGAGTAGTCCAATCTGAGATCGCGGAACAAGTCGCCGCTGCCGCGGTTGCCAGCCAACATGCCAGTTTCGTCTCGGGCATCGTGGTGGTCATCGCCCTGACGCTGAGTCTTCCAATCTTCCTGCTCACTCTCGCTTCGATCCGCGACCCCTTGAATCGCCTTCGCGAGGGAGCCAAAAGCGTTGCCGCCGGCGAGTTCGACATCGACCTTGATACATCTGGAAACGATGAATTTTCCGGTGTCGCCACGAGCTTCAATCAGATGGCGCGTCGCCTGGGCGAACTGGACAGGCTCAAACAAGACTTCCTCTCGCATGTGTCGCACGAGCTCAAAACACCCTTGGCCGCGATGGAAGAAACCAGCCGGCTTCTGCTGGATGAGCTCCCGGGACCTCTAAACGACAAGCAGAAACGGCTTCTGCGCCTCAATCTGGACTCGAGCCACCGACTGGCCTCGATGATTGGAAAACTGCTAGATCTGTCTCGTATGGAGGAACGGGCCATCGCCTATGACTTGCACCCGAATGATCTCGGTGAGCTGGCACGAGAGGTCGCCGAGAGCTTCGAGGCCGCAGCGGCGGAGCGCGGCGTGCTCCTCGCGTTCGAGGCCCCAAAAGATCCGGTTGTGGCACACTGCGACCGAGATCGTGTCATCCAGGTCGTCGCCAATTTGATCGACAACGCCGTCAAGTTCTCGAGCGCCGGTGACGAGGTCCGGGTTGCAGTGGCCTCATCGTCCGGATCCTCACTTGGTACCGAGAGCGACACCAGCGTCATCGAGGTCTCAGATTCGGGTCCAGGCATTCCCGACGAACACAAGGAGAAAATCTTCGACAAGTTCCACCAGATTGGTGCCCCCGGTACCAGTAGCGGCGGCGTGGGTCTGGGGCTCGCGATCTGCCGCCAGATCTCCGATGAGCACGGCGGCCGTCTTTCGGTCGCGGACAATCAAGAACGCGGGAGCATCTTTCGCGTCGAGCTACCGGCCGCCGCCGAAGCGGCCGACCAGGTGGTCTCATGAGCACTCATTTTCGGATACCGCACTCTCACACCGCAACATTCTTGCTGGTAGCGATGATGACGTTTTGCGGCTGCGTCGCACGCAGCCGCCTCGCCGATCGCCTCTTTGACGAGGGAAGCTTCGCTGCCGCCGAGCGCGCGTACCTCGAGTCTCTCGAAACCGACCGGATCACGGCCAAGCGACATGAACGCGCCCTTTACCGTCTCGGCTTGATCTATGCTCTTCCGACGAGCCCTCGCCATGACCCACAGAGGGCTCGCGAATATCTCGAACGCCTACTCGAGCAAAACCCGCCCAGTACATTTGCCGTCCATGCCTCGCTCGTCCTAGCGCTACAGGTCCAGACCCACGAG
Source organism: Acidobacteriota bacterium (assembly GCA_029861655.1). Lineage (GTDB taxonomy): Bacteria > Acidobacteriota > Thermoanaerobaculia > Multivoradales > JAHEKO01 > JAOTZA01. The sequence continues at coordinate 2,515 of JAOTZA010000059.1, forward strand.
CTTCGCGAAGCCTTGGCACGGGAAGCAACGCGAGCTGAGTCCCTCGAGCGAGCTCTCGACTCGCTGCGCGACGATGCCGCTCGGGTCGAGACCGAAGCCACCGATCGACTAGAGCAGGCACAGCGTTTGACGACGGCCATTTCCGGTCTGCGTCAAGAAATCGAGCGGCTATCAAACGAGTTGAAAACGCGCGAACAAGAGCTCGAACGCATCAAGCAGATCGATCTGGAAGGGCCACCCTAGGAGCCGGCGCCAAGTCCACCGGCACTGCGTGTGGCTTCGACCACGGCCTTGATCAGGGTGACTCTCAACCCACCTTCCTCGAGCTTGAGAATGCCGTCCATCGTGCATCCCGCGGGTGTGGTGACGTCGTCTTTGAGCAACGCCGGGTGGTTCTCGGTCTCGAGAACCATCTTGGCGGCGCCAAAACAAGTTTGCGCAGCAAGCTCCGTCGCCACTTGTCTAGGCAGACCCGTCTTGACACCCCCCTCCGCCATCGCCTCGATAACGATATAGATAAACGCGGGGCCGCTGGCCGATAGCCCGGTGACAGCGTCGAAGTGCTTCTCGTCGAGAACGACAGTGCGCCCCATACACGCAAAGATCTTGTCCGCTTTCTCGAGGTGTTGTTCGGTCGATGAGGCTCCACCGCATACGGCGGTCATCCCGGCGCCCAGAAGGCTGGGGGTGTTGGGCATGGCGCGAACCGTCGGAAGACCCGCCGGAAGATGGCTCTCGAGCTGAAGGGTGCTCACCCCCGCGGCGATCGAGATCAAGGTCTGTCTCGGGTTGAGCTCCGGACCGATCTCCGCGAGAACCTCGCCGACCGTCTGCGGCTTGACGCACAGAAGAACGGTGTCGGCGTCACGGCAGGCTGCTCGGTTGTTGCCGGTGATGACCACCTTCTCTCGTTCCGCCAGCTCGGCTAGAGGCTCTTCACGCCGCCCGCTCGCGACTATCCGTTGTGGCGAAAAGAGACCGCCATCGATCACGGCGTGAATCAGAGTCGTGCCCATCTTGCCCGCCCCTATGACAGCGAGCCGTTCCATCCCACCACGATCCTTCTCCGGGGCTTCACTCATCCGTATCTCCTTTCTTTGATCCTATCCGCTCCTGGCGCCAATCCGAATAGGACCGCGGCGCGTAAGACCAAGCTAGAACCGGCTCGCCCAGAACAGGAAGACTCTTGCTGTACATCGCTTATTTTTTTCTCATCGGCGGCGCTCTCTTTCTGGCCTGGTCAAACGGCGCCAACGACAACTTCAAGGGCGTCGCGACACTCTATGGCAGTGGCACCGTCGGCTTTCGTAGGGCTCTGGTCTGGACTACCGTTGCGACACTTCTAGGCAGCTCCGTTTCGGTGATTCTGGCGCGATCGCTGACGATCGCCTTTAGCGGCAAGGCGTTGCTGCCGGAGACGGCTCTGGGTCCCGCGCTTCTGGGCGCCACCGGCACCGCCGCCGCGATTACGATCTTTCTGGCGACCGTGCTCGGGATGCCCACCTCGACAACACACGCGTTGACCGGTTCGCTCGTCGGCGCAGGCCTTGCCGCAACCGGTCCGGCCGCTATCGACTGGCATCTCCTGGCGACAAAGTTTGCACAGCCCTTGCTGCTTAGCCCGGTGCTGGCAGTCACGATCACGGCGATCGTCTACGCGCTTCTCAGCAGTTGGCGACGCCGTCTCGCGGTCGCAGACGGAAGCTGTGTCTGCATCGCTGAGAACACACCAGCTCCTATGGGCCTCCCCGCCGACGGCGTCGCCGTGATGGCTCCGGTCGAAGGACGAAACCCGCTCGAGATCGGCGTCGGACTGCCACACGAGTGCGCTGAGCGCTACCCCGGCAAGGTCCTTGGGCTGCGGGCTCGGTGGCTCGTTGACGTGGTCCACTACATCTCCGCCGCCGCCGTTTGCTTTGCCCGTGCGGTCAACGACACACCCAAAATCGCGGCTCTCCTTCTTGGGGCGACTGCGCTGACGGGTGGCGTGCCCACTGCCGTACCGCTTGCTCTGGTGGCCCTGGTCATGGCTCTCGGGGGCTGGCTCCAGTCTCGCCGGGTCGCCGAGACCATGGGGCATGAGATCACCGACCTCAACCCGGGCCAGGGTTTGACCGCCAATCTGATGACGGCGGCGCTGGTTCTGGGCGCCTCGCGATTGGGTCTCCCGGTTTCGACGACCCATGTCTCGTGTGGATCGCTCTTCGGTATCGGCCTGGTAAGCGGTGGCGGCCACCGCAAGACCATTCTGCAGATCTTGGCCACCTGGGTCACGACTCTGCCAGTCGCACTTCTTCTCGGGTTCGCGATTTTCACCAGCTTCTCGATCTTCGGCGTTACGGGTCGATAGTCTACGGCTCCGGGCTTGGTCGGCGGCGCCCTCGAGAGCGCCAGGGGTCCCGGCCGCGCTCTCCATGAGACAACGAGACATTCTCCGCTTCTGGCTGCCATTGTTCTCGAGTTGGCTCCTGATGACGGCCGAGGGCCCGATCATCAGCGCGGCCATCAATCGGCTGCCCCACGAAGTAGTGATGCTGGCGGCCATGGGTGTGGTGTTCAGCCTGGCGATCGCGATCGAGAGCCCGATCATCAACCTCCTGGCAACCTCGACGGCTCTGGTGCGAGATCGCCAGTCGTTTCTGATCGTGCGCCGCTTTACCGTGCATTGGATGATCGCCCTGACCATCGTTGCGGTGTTGATTGCCTTTACACCTCTTTTCGATCTTGTAGTACACAGGTGGTTGGGAACACCCGATGAAGTCGCACGCTGGATCCTTCCTGGATTACAGATCATGGTGCCGTGGTCGGCCGCCATCGCCTGGCGTCGGTTTCTTCAGGGAGTTCTCATTTCCTTCGGCGATACCAGGAAGGTGGCCTGGGGGACCGCAATCCGACTGGTGACCTCAGGCGGCACGGCGATTGGTTTGGCGATCCGGGGCTCCTGGCCGGGGATCCACATCGGCGCCGTCGCGCTGGTGATCGGTGTGGTCGCGGAAGCGATCTTCGCCACGGTGGCAGTCCGGCCGCTATTGCGGCGCGAGTTGGCAGAGCTATCACAGCCAGTGCCGCGATCCGCCGAACCTCTGACGTACTACCGACTCTTCCACTTTCACCTTCCGCTCGCCTCCACCTCGGTACTGACCTTGCTCATGCAGCCGATGGTCGCGGCCTGTCTCGCGCGTCTCGACCGGCCGGTCGAGACGCTGGCGGCGTGGCCTCTGGTATTTCAGTTCATGCTGCTTATGAGAGCCGTCGCGCTGGCGCTCCCCGAGGCGATCATTGCGCTGAGCCAGCGACCCGGGAGCTCCGCGGCGCTCCGCCGTTTCAGCTCGACTCTCGCGGTGATCAGCTTTGTCGTGATGGCGGTCTTTGCATCGACGCCGCTTGTCGGCCTCTATCTCGACCGCGTGCAGAGCGCCAGCCCCGACGTCGCATCGATTGCGCGAATCGGACTTCTGCTCTTCATCCCGCTGCCCCCGCTTGCCACTCTCGTGGCCTATCTGCGCGGTCTCTCTATCCATCGACACCGGACCCAGGCCGTCAACAAGGCCATGCTCGTCCGCCTTGCGATCACTGCGGTCGTGCTGGCCTTCGGCCTCGCGTCCGGCTGGCCTGGTATCGCCACGGCGGCGGGCGCCCTGGTGATATCGCTGCTTGGCGAGTGGCTCTATCTGGCGTGGCAGACACGTCAGGGCGGTGCGCAAACGCCGGCCTAGGAGAACCGCCCCTGTGGTATAACCGATGCTATCGGGCCGCGACACGAACGCGGCTAAAACCTCTCACCACAGGAGCTTCACAATGGGTCTCAAGGATCTCTGGAACAAAGGCAAAGAAACCGCCGGCGACGTAGCCGACAAGGCCGGCGACGCGCTGGAGAAGGCGGGCGACGTCGCGGAAGGAGTCACCGACAAGGTCGGAGACGCAGCGGGCGGCGCATTCGACAAGGCCGGCGACATAGCTGGGGGCGTGACCGAGAAGGCGAGCGATCTGGCGGGAGCCGCCTTCGACAAAGCCGGTGATGCCGTCGGTGCAGTCGCCGACAAGGCCGGCGACATCAAAGAGGCCGTGGTCGATACGGCCGGCGATCTCAAGGACGCGGTGGTCGACAAGGCCGGCGATCTCAAAGACGCGGTGGTCGATCGCGCAACCGACTCTGCCGACGAGGCCGAGGCCATTGCAAGTGAGGTTGCCGAATCGGCGAAAGAGGCCGGCGACGCGACCGACGAGATCGTCTAGAAAGGCCGCTAGCTACTTCACCGGCTCGAGGGCATGTCCGATCACGCGATCCGCCAGTTCGTCATAGACGGCCGGGTGGCGCGCCTTGGCGACTCCCATGGGCGTAGCGTAGCGTAGCGCCAAATCGTCCGAGAACGTCAACTCGACGCCGTCGTGAGTGCTGCGAATGGTGTCGAACCCGCTGGGGTGCCCGGTGGCGAAATCTTCTGTGAGTTGCGCTACCACCCGATGTACGCCACGCGACCTCGAGCACTCCAGTTCCAGAGCGCCCTGGGGGGCCTCGACCACAATCGACCGGTGACCCGAAGATCGAGTCTCGATCTCGAGGTTCATCTCACCGCCTAGATCGAGGCGCACCGAGCCTTCGCCAACCGGTCTGGCTCGTTGGAACAGGGCGACGGAACGGTAGCGATCGAGCGCTGCCCGCGCCAGTTCGGCACCACCCGGTATGTCGACCGACTCTCCCGGCACAGTAGGCAAAGGCACCAACGAGCCCGCGGTTCCGACCCGCGGCAACGCCAGCACCGCAGCCCCAAGGCCGACTGCCGAAAGAATCTCACGGCGCGAAAAGAGCGCTCGTTTTCTCATTCCCTGACGACCATCCTGTTGGACCTGCCATCCAGGTTCCGGAACCGCAACACCACGCCGCGAGGATTTTGTGGTCTCCACTGCCTCCCGAAGTTCTTCAGGTCTCTCAACTCCATGCCGGTGGCCCAATCCGGTGGGTTGTCCACCTTGTTGGCGTTCTTGACTTGGAGCTCTCCCAGAAGATCGCAGTCCACGAATCGAATGCTGCCATCTTCGCGTTGCAGTATCCGCGGGCCGATGTATGCCGGCTCGCTTGGAAACAAGACGTTGTGCACGGCTTCCAAATGTTGGTAGCCGTAGTTCCCGGCTTTTGCGAACCCTTCTCCACGGTTGAGAAACTGCGGTCCCTTGTCAACGGTGGGCAGGAGGGTCGTCGCTTCGGCCCAGTTGTTCGTGGTACCGATCCAGGCATATTTCTCGCCGTCGATCCGTTGCGAGTTGGATTTCACCAGTCGCAAGAACCTCTCGACGTCTTTTCGGTTTCGCGCCAAAATCCGTGTTGCCGGACGGTCGATGATGTTCCTAAACCGGGTGTCATCGTACTGGCAAGAGATCGCTGGGATCACGTCACCCGGCCGGGCTGAATCCGGCGCACCGTACTGAAGGAAGTACTTCTCGAAAACCGACAACACGGAGGGAATCTCAGTCGCTAGCCCCTGGAGTTGAGGGGTTGCCGCGACAAAGCCGGTAAAACCGTCCATGTCGGGCGGAAACTCCGACGAGCCGAACACATCCCCCAGTACATAGACCCCCTGGCTCTGGGCCTCGGCGATCAAGGGCTCGATGTTTCTGGTGCCGTTCGCCACCGCCCAGATATAGAAGACGGGCTTGCCGCGCAAACGCCAGTACTGGCTGTGGCCGAAGTAGTTCGCCCACATATAGGCGAGGTCGGAACGCAACATCTCCGCCAGTTTGGGTTTCGAGAAATCGAGTGGACCGCTGCCTCCCAGTTCACGGTTGTTGGCGGCGAGCACTGGGTCGTAGAAGATGTTCCAGGTGGCTTTTGTTTTCTCGATCTCGGGAAGAAACACAGCGTTGAGGTTCTCATCGATCAGATGATCGGGGCTGATCCACTCAAGCGAGTAGACGAAGTTGCGACCATCACGCCCGGTGTAGCGGTGGAGCCACTGCATCTCCTGACGTAGAACCCCGGCATCGGAACTGCTGGTCCGACCCAGCCGGGGAATGAGCGAGATCATCGACTTGCCTTGAAGTCGATAGTTGCGGTTCTTGGGTGGCCCCATGAACCAGAGATTGTGCTGAGCGATGGCGCGCACGATGACCCGATCCCCCCGAAGACCGTTAGCTTACAAACGGCGAGAGATACTACCATCGTACGTGGTGGCCAACAATTCGTAATGTTGAATCGGTAACACTGATGTCGGATTCTGAGCCGCGGGGACGTCGGCTTGGGAGTACAATCGAAGCGTTGGCTATGGATATCTGGTGGGACTCTCTCGCGACGCCGTTACGCGTCTTCTATGTCATCGCGATCTCGACGACTTTCTTCATGCTTCTGCAGTTTGCGGCCCTCCTTTTCGGGCTGGGAGACGGCGACGCCGAGTTGGATGGAGGCGATGCCGACGGGGATGGAGGCGGGGGACATGTCCTTTCGATTCGCACCGCGATGGCCTTTCTGGCGGGCTTTGGTTGGACCGGGGTCGCGGCGCTCAAGGCTGGGTGGTCGCTGCCGCTCGTGCTCGTGGCTTCCGTTGGCGTCGGCTCTCTCTTCATGGGCGGCGTACTTCTCCTCATGCGGGTGCTCTATAGCCTGCGCTACAGCGGCACTCTGGACTATCGCAACGCCATCGGAGAGTTGGGCAGCGTGTACCTGAGAATCCCGGCCGCTATGCAGGGTCCCGGCCAGGTCGAGGTCAAGATCCAAGGGCGTCTATGTGTCGTCCAGGCCTTTACCAAGGCCGACCACGAGCTAGGCAACCAGGTCCGGGTCCGCGTCACCGACACCATGGATCAGAACACGCTCATCGTCGAGCCGCTGACCGCACAGACGGAAGCGGCCGGCCCGGAAGGTCGTTAACAGATGGAACTTCTAATACCTCTCATTCTCGTAGCTTTCTTTGTCGGGTTCCTCACCGTCATTTCATTTCTGGCACGCTACAAGCGCTGCCCTTCGGACAAGATTCTGGTGGTTTACGGAAAGATCTCCGGTGGTGGCGAAGGCGGGTTGTCGGCCAAGTGCTACCACGGCGGCGCCGCCTTCGTGTGGCCGGTTCTTCAGGCCTACCAGTTCCTCGATCTGACGCCGATGACCATCGACATCAAACTCGAAGGAGCTCTGTCGAAACAGAACATCCGAGTCAACACGCCCTCGACTTTCACTGTCGGGATCTCGACCGAGCCCGGAGTTATGGAAAATGCTGCCGAGCGGTTGCTCGACCTCGATATGCAGCGGATCTCGGAGCTGGCCCGCGACATCATTTTTGGTCAGATGCGTGTCGCTCTGGCGACTATGCCGATCGAGGAAATCAACGCCGATCGCGACAAGTTGATCGAAAACATCACCGCCGGCGTCGAGGTCGAGCTCAAGAAAGTCGGCTTGCGCCTCATCAACGTCAATATCCAAGACATCACAGACGAATCGGGCTATATCGACGCGCTGGGTAAGGAGGCCGCGGCACGAGCCATCAACGAGGCCAAAGTGCAAGTCGCCGAGAAAGAACGGGACGGCGAGATCGGTCGCGCCAACGCCGAACGCGATCGGCGGGTCAGCGTTGCCGGCGCCGGCGCCACCGCGGTCGAGGGCGAAAACACCGCCAAGATCACGATCGCCCGATCCAATGCCAAACGGCGCGAACAGGAGGCCGAGGCCGAGAGATCCGCAAGCGCCGCGGAGTTGGTCAAGCAGGCGCAGGCGCTCGAAGAGTCCTTTGTCGCCGAAGAGGCGGCCGAACGCCAACGCGCAAAACTGGAGGAAGCCACCAAGTCCGCCGACATCATCGTGCCCGCCGAGATCAAAAAGCGAGAGGTGGAGACTCTGGCCGAGGCCGAGGCCGAGCGCGTTCGGCGCACTCGACAGGGTGAAGCGGACGGTCTGCGCGCAGTCATGGAAGCCGAAGCCGAGGGTTTGCGGGCCATCCTTACGCGCAAGGCGGAGGGCTTTGACCAGATCGTCAGCGCGGCGCGCGGGCTCCCCGAGTTGGCCTCGCTGCTGCTCGTCACCGAGCAGCTTCCCAAGCTGGTCGAAGAGCAGGTCAAGGCGATATCAAACCTCAAGATCGACTCGGTGACCGTCTGGGAGGGAGGCCGTGGAGCCGACGGCAAGACGGCGACAGCCGATTTTGTCTCCGGCCTCGTGGGCTCGCTGCCGCCGCTCCATGAGTTGGCCAAGAACGTCGGCATCAAGCTGCCCGAATACCTGGGCCGTCAGGCAGACGACCCGGAGGCGGCGCCCCCCTCCGGACCGAAGAACAAAACGGACGAGTAGAAGCCGCCACCCACACGTGGAGGAGCAACGGAGGCCGGCGAGCCCGAGCACTCGCCGAGGAGAACCGAATGAAAAGAGTCCTCAACGCCACCATCCTGTCGGGCTTGCTCGTCATCTGCTCGCCCACCGCCAACGCAGAAGACGCCTCGGCGGCTCTGCTGCGGGACATCTTCAGTCGCGAGTGGCAGGCGCGCCTGGAAGCCAGCCCCTTATTTGCCACGTCGGTCGGTGTCCACGACTACAACTCCAAGATGCCTTCCGTAAAACCCGAAGATCTCGAGCAACAAGATGCGGTGTGGCGAGGGTTCCTCGAAGAGATCGACAGCCTGAACCCAGAATCGCTTGCTTCGGAGGACCGCATCCATCTCGCCATCTTCAGGGCGCAGCTCGAGGACCGAACGGCCGACTACCGCTACGGCGCTTACCAAATCCCGTTCAATGCCGACTCCGGCTTCTACACCGGGTTTGCCCGGCTCGGGTTCGAGATGCCCTTCCGGGTCACGCGGGACTTTGAAAACTACCTGGCGCGGTTGCGAGGTTGGCCCGGTTATGTCGATCAGCAGATCGCCAACATGCGCCGGGGTCTCGAACGCGGCATGACCCAACCGAAAGTCGTCTTGGATGGGCTCGACCAGGTGATCGGAACCCATATCGTCGAAAAAGCGACCGACAGCGTTTTCTACTCGCCGTTTGTTGAGTTTTCCGTGGCCGTGCCGGCAAAGGAACAAGACAGACTCCGGTCAGCGGCTAGAGAAGCCATCCTTGGAAGCATCGTGCCCGGATATCGCGCCTTACGCGATTTCATGGTCGATGAGTACGTGGCGGGGGCACGCGATTCCCTGGGCGCCACGAGCCTCCCGGAGGGGGATACCTACTACCGGCAGCGCATCCGGCATTTCACCACCCTGGATCTGACGGCCGAGCAGATCCATGAGATCGGCCTCGACGAGGTGGCTCGAATCCGCCGCGAAATGGAGACCGTCATCGAAGAAGTCGGTTTCGAAGGCAGCTTCGCCGAGTTTCTGACCTTTCTGCGCACCGACGAGCGGTTCTACGCCAAGACCGGCGAGGAACTGTTGAGGGAAGCTGCCTACATCTCCAAGACCATGGACGGCAAGCTGCCGGCGCTCTTCAAGACGCTTCCCAGGCTCCCCTACACGGTCGAGCCGGTTCCCGAGGACATCGCACCCAAGTACACCGCCGGGCGCTATGTCTCGGCGCCCCAGGGCTCGACCCAGCCCGGACGCTATTGGGTCAACACCTACGCTCTCGAGACCCGACCGCTCTACAACCTCGAAGCGCTGTCGCTCCACGAGGCGGTTCCGGGCCATCACCTGCAAGGCGCTCTCAACCGCGAACTCGGTGCCTTACCCAACTTCCGACGGTTCTCCTATCTCTCCGCCTTTGGGGAGGGCTGGGGTCTGTACTCCGAGTGGCTTGGGCTCGAAGCCGGCTTCTACAAAGACCCGTACTCGAACTTTGGCCGTTTGACCTACGAGATGTGGCGCGCCTGCCGGCTGGTTGTCGACACCGGAGTCCACGCGATGGGTTGGTCTCGCCAGCGAGTCATCGACTATCTCGCCGGCAACACTGCATTGTCGCTCCATGAGATCACCACGGAAACCGACCGCTATATCTCCTGGCCGGCGCAGGCATTGGCCTACAAGATCGGTCAACTCAAGATCCTCGAGCTCAGACGGCGGGCCGAACGAGAGCTCGGTGACGCCTTCGATGTCCGTGAGTTCCACGATGCGGTCTTGCTCAACGGATCGATACCGCTGAACATCCTCGAGCAGCAGATCGAGAAGTTCATCAAGAACCAAAAAGCGCCGTGAACTAAACGAGCGGCGGCAGCCCGGCCGGAGTCTCCGCAGGGCACAGCGCGCGCTACTCAGACTTCGGTGATCGAGAGGCGCGCGCCTCGGTTTCCCTCGCGCCGGACCTGGCGCGGGCTCACAGCGTTCCCGCCGGCGCAATCACCTGGCTGCGATGGACGCCGGCCGGAAAGAACCGTATCCAAGCTCTGGGCTTACCGGTCTCAGTCGGCGGACTCTGTCCGAGCCGAGTTCTGCGAATAGCCCGCCAAGCGAGGACCTAATCGCGAGCACGCTCGCGAAGGGACGAGCAGAAG
>JAOTZA010000060.1 GCA_029861655.1 Acidobacteriota bacterium
TTGGCCCTGGTGGCTGCCTGTCAGACGCCGGGCCAGGTAGCCTCAGGCGGAACCGAAGTTGCAAATCTCTCGAGCCGCACCTATGTGCCGGTGGGTGAGTGGGACAAGTACTATGCTTTCCTTTCCGGTGGGCAAAGCGGAGCCGTCTATGTGTACGGCCTGCCTTCGGGCCGCTATATCCGCAGCATCCCGGTCTACGAGCCCCGCGCCGGCTATGGTTACGCCAATGTCCCCGGGACGGAGTCCTACGAGAGACTCGCGGCCTCGGGGCCGATGTGGGGTGACACCCACCACCCGATACTCTCCGAGAGCGGCGGGGACTACGACGGCAAGTCGTTGTGGATCAATGACAAAGCCAACAGCCGTATCGCCAGGATCGATCTGCGGACCTTTGAGACCAAGGCGATCGCCAAGATCCCCAACCTCCAGGCCACCCATGGAATCGCGGTGATCTCACCCGATACCAGCTATGTGGTCGCCAATGGTGAGTTTCGGACGGAGGTTCCAGCAGGGCGGGTCGACACCGCCGCATACGGATCGATCATGGCCTTTCTGGACCCCACGACCCTCGAACCACAGTTCGAGGTCCTGATGCCGGGCAACTGCGACATCAACGATTCGAGCAAGGACGGCCGGTGGGCCTTTACCACCATCTACAACCTCGAGGGAGCCGTGACCGTCGAGGGGATGATCCAGCGCGAAGAGGATGCCATCGGGGCGGTAGACATTCGGGCAGCCGAAGCGGCGCTGGAGCGCGGCGAGTTCAAGGAGATCAACGGTGTGAAGGTGATCGATCCCGAGGCAACGACCGAACAGGTGGTCTATGTGATCCCGGTGCCCAAGAACCCGCACGGCTGCGACGTGACGCCGGATGGCAAGTACGTCCTGGGCAGCGGCAAGCTATCGCCGACCGTTACCGTCATCGACATCAGCAAGATCGACCAGGTCGAAAACCCCCGCGATGCGATCGCCGGGCAGCCCGATGTCGGTCTCGGGCCGCTACACACGACGTTCGACGGCCGCGGCAACGCCTACACTTCGCTCTTTGTGGATTCGCAAATCGTCAAGTGGAACATCGAGAAGGCCATCGCCGGAGACCCGACCTACATCATCGACCGGGTGGACGTGCACTACAACGTCGGCCACACCCAGGCGACGCTGGCCGAGACCATGCACCCCACGGGCGAATACCTATTGGCGCTCAACAAGCTGTCGAAGGACCAGTATTTGCCGGTCGGCCCGACGATGCCCGAGGCGCAGGAGCTGATCGACATCTCGGGCGAGGGAATGACCCTTCTGTCGTCGTTCCCCGCCGAGCCCGAGCCCCACGACGCGGTGTTCATGCTGGCCGAGGACTTGGTTCCCCATGTCATCCAGACCGAGGAACTCACCGCCGACGCGGTGCCCGAGGATGGCAGCCGAGTCGAGCGGGTCGGACCCAACGAGGTTCATGTCTACATGACGGCGATCCGTTCCAAGTACGGTCTCAACGACTTCACGGTCAAGCAGGGCGATAAGGTGACGATCACCTTGACCAACATCGAAACCATTCGCGACATGAGCCATGGCTTCGCGGTCGAGGACTATGGCATCAACCTGGCCCTCGATCCGGGCCAGACGCGCGAGGTGACCTTTGTCGCCGATAAGCCGGGGACCCACTGGTACTACTGCACCTGGTTCTGCTCGGCTCTTCACCTGGAGATGAGAGGCAGGATGTTGGTCGAGGCGAGTGGGTAGGCGCGCGGTAGGGGGGCGTTGAGAGATGCGGGATCGACGTGCGATGGCGGCGGCGGCGATCTTGCTCGCCGCCAGCCTGGCCCTGCCACTGTGGTCGACTCGGATGGAGGCGCCACAGTACAAGGACGACGAGGTACTGGAGGTCAAGGTCTACGCCGGTCGTGTCCACGGGGACATCGACGAGATCGAGTTGCTCAACCAGTATGTCGGCGTCCATCTACCGCTCGACACGCCGGAGCTGGCCGCGGCCCCGTGGGTCCTTGGGGCCTTCCTGGTCCTCGCTCTTGTTGCGCTGGCCCTGCCGATCGGCGCTCGCCGCCGCGCGGCGCTCGGTCTTTGTGTTCTGATGGTGGTGGTTCTTCTCGGCGGGGGTGCTCTCCTGCAATACCGGCTTTACCAGATGGGTCACGACCGCAGCCCCACGATCATGACCGGTGTTCCCGACTTCACGCCGCCGCTTCTGGGGTCAAAGAAGATCGCCAATTTCACCGCGTACATGAGCCTCGGTGCGGGCGCATGGACCTACCTGGGCGCCCTGCTATTGGCGGCTTGGACCGCCCGCCGGGGGCGAACCCAGGAGCCATCGCTGGATGGTTCGGGCACGACGCCGGTCAAACACGAGCCGCACACCGATGAGCTGGGATCGATGGCCCGATACTCTGCCGAGAGGAGCCATGGATGACGGTTGAAGCGATTCAGAGACCGGCCGATTCGCCGCGTCGGCGCGTCCGATGGGGGATCGCGGCGATTCTCGCGGGCGTCGGGATGATTCTCGCTCTGCTCGTCGGCGGCATGGTGCTCATTCCCCGCTACCGCGCCGCCTATCCGGCCAGTGCCCTCCAACAGAGCGATGCCGACCGGGTGGCAATCGACGACCTCTATCTAGATCTCACGCTGGTCACCCCGAAGTTTCTCGCCAGCCGTGACCTCGAACGGTTTCTGGGCGAGCGCAAGGCGGAGACGGTCCTGCCGCTCATCGTTGGTGTGAATGTTCACAAAGGCTCGATCGAGCACATGCATCATCTCGACGGCGATGTACACCTCGTCGACGCCGACGGCGCCCGCTACCCGGCCCTGACGGAGCCGATCGTGCTTACGGATCATCACAACGCCTACATGATGCTCTTCCCGCCACGCGACAACCACGGGCTGCCCTTTCTGCACCAGGGAGAAGGCCGCGTTGTTGTCGAGGCGACAGGAATGGGCGCCGTTGCGGTGCGGCGCTTCGAGTGGGATTTGCCGCTCGACGAAAGTGTAGACAAGGGCCTCATGGCGACTCTGGCGCTTCTTGTGGCGCTCGCCGGCGCCCTTCTAGTGGTGCTCTCGCCCTGCGCCTTGGAGCTGTCCCTCTACTACACGGCGATCATTTCGGCGACGATCGACGAGAGCGAGAAGGAGGCGGTGGCCACCGGAGGCCTCGGCTCGGTCGACGGCGGTCGACGCCGAGTTCTGGTGAACTTGGGGAGCTTTGTCGCGGGATTCACCCTTCTCTATTCTGCCGCCGGTGCGACGGTTGGCCTGATCGGTCAGGGTGTTCGTCAACCGCTTGGTGAGTACAGCGTCTTGATCCAGGTTGCAGGCGGGGGCCTGATTCTCTTCTTTGCGCTGCGGATCCTGGGCGTCGACCGATGGATTGCCCGGGTCGCCCGCAGATGGGGTGTCTCGGGTGTGAGTCTCCCTGGAGTCGGCGGGTTTTTCGAGGGCGTGCGAGGTCGGGTGAGGGCGCTCTTGATGCGGTTCCGCTTTCGCGGCGAGAGTCGTGCAGCGGAGCGTGGGACAATGCGCGCGTTCGACTCGTTTTTGGTCGGCATCGGTCTGTCGTCCGCCTGTCTTGGCTGCATGGGTGGCGCGGTGCTCTATCCCCTCCTGGTATACGCCGGAATCACCTCATGGTACTCAGGTCTCATCACTCTGGCGCTCTACTCCCTCGCCATTGCGCTGCCGATGGTCGCCATCGCCCTCGGATTCTCGAAAATCCGATTTGCCCTCGGCAGCAAGCTCGGGGTGAATCGGGCTCTCAGGCTCGCCAGCGGCGTCATGCTTGCCGGAATCGGTCTCCTGATCATCACGGGGCGCGAGGGAGTCATCACCGATGTGGCGTTCGGGTTCCTTGCCGGCGTCACCCAGTGGTTCGGCTGATCCGCTTGCTAGCCTGTCTTGCGGCTCTCGCGCTCCCGACGCGAGCGGCGGAGTCTTCATCAAGACACTTCGTTGAGCCGGGCGAACTGGAAACGGTGCTGTCGCGAGTTGTCGCGGGAGACAGTCTGAAACTCGCGCCGGGGATCCACCGTGGGCCCGTCACCATCGACTTCCCGCTACGTTTGGAAGGCTCACCTGGGGCCATTCTCGAGGGTCCCGGAGAGGGCACGGTGTTGACCCTGACGGCTGACGGAACCACCATTAGCGGCCTGACGGTGAGGGGGTCCGGAGCCGACCTTGCGCGGGATGAGGCGGTGATCCTCATCGTCGAGGCGGAGGGTGTCACGGTCGAAAACTGCCGTGTCGAGGCGCGGGCATTTGGTATCTACCTCCAGGCCGGAGGCGGTCACCACATCTCCGGCAATGAGGTCGTGGGTGACACCTCGCTCGAAGTGGCCCGGCGGGGCAACGGCATCCATCTGTGGAAGACCGAGCACAACGAGGTTCGCGACAATCGCCTCGTCGATGTCCGAGACGGCGTCTATCTGTCATTCGCCCACGACAACGTGATCCATCAAAACCGCGGCACCGGTTTGCGTTATGGCATCCACTACATGTTCTCGGAGCGCAACACCTTGACTGAGAACCGCTTTGCCGGGTGCACCGGTGGGATCGCCTTGATGTTTTCGATGCGCAATCGGATCGAGAACAACGAGACTCTCGACAACCGTGACTTCGGCATTTTGTGTCAGCAGATTGAACACTCGTTTCTCGAGGGCAACCGGGTAGTCGGAAACGGCCGCGGCTTCTACCTCGAGAACTCCGCCACCAATCGGTTTCTCGACAACCGCCTGGAGGCAAACGGTGTGGGCGTCTATCTCACAGCCGGTTCGGAGCAGAATGTGTTTGCCGGCAACCGGTTCACCGGCAACCTGGTCCACGTTTTCGAGGACCGCGCGGGTGCCAACGCTTTCTTCAACGAGGGCCGCGGCAATTTCTGGAGCGACTACGCGGGTTTTGATTGGAATGGCGACGGGGTCGGCGAGACCCCCTACCGGTTGAATACCGCCGCTTCGGCGTTGATGGCACAAAGGCCTGTGGCGCGCTGGTTCTGGATGAGCCCCGCTCTCGCCCTTCTCGACTGGTGGGACGCCCGCCTGCCAAGCCAGGAAACCGACTCCTTCGACCCGTTCCCGCTGGTCGGCAGGGCCACCCCAGCCGAGCGTGCTGTCGTCGAGTCCGCTGTCGATGAGGAAGCGCTCCGGTGACGACCGGTAGACGGGGTCTGCGCTTTGCGAAGGTGGGTCGCAGCTTTGGCGACCATGTCGCCGTTCAGGATCTCGAGCTCGACTGCCCGGCAGGGGTCCTGACCTGCCTGGTCGGGCCCAACGGCGCCGGCAAGTCCACCGCTTTGGCGCTCGCCGCGGGCCTTCTGGCGCCGACCGCGGGAGCGATCCTCTTCGATGAGATCCTGGTTCGCCCACAGGTGCCGGCCGAGACCACGGGATACCTTCCCCAGCGCAGCGCGTTCCACCCGTCGTTCACCGTCGGCGAGGTTCTTCACTTTACTCGCGTTGCCCGTGGCTCCTCGGACGAAGAGCGAAGCGCCCTCGAGGTCACGGGTCTGGGCGAGGTTCTGGACCGGTTTGTCGGTGAACTTTCGGGCGGTTGGGTGCGGCGCCTCGGCCTTCTTTCAGCACTTTTGGGATCACCCACCCTCCTGCTTCTCGACGAGCCCTTTGTCGGACTCGACCCGGAGACGCACGACCGCCTGCTCAGCCATCTCCGGGAGCGCCTCGAATCGGGTGCCACGATCGTCACCGCCAGCCACGATTTCGAGGTGCTCGATCCGTTCGGACCCAGAGTCGCAGTGCTTGATGAGGGCCGGCTGCGTCTCATCGAGACGGTCTCTTCCAGCGACGTAAGTAGACCCGCTAGCTCCAGTCGCGTCCTGTACCGGCGAGCGCTGAGTGGAGAGCCCGACTGATGGTGGCCACAGGCAAAGCGCTTCTCATAGCCAGACGAGAGGTCCGTCTGCTCAGCCGGAGTCGAGCGACCCAGGGAGCGCTGGTTCTGCTCGTCTCGGTGGCGTGGTTGCCGGCGATCCTGCTGCCGCTGCGACGGGGTTCGCTTGGAGTCGCCTCGTTCACCGAATTGCTGCCTCTCCAGATCGCTCTCGGTGCGGTCATCCTGCCGCTGCTGGCGCTATTGGCGGGGGCCGAGCTGTTTGCCGGCGAGCTCGAGGACGGCTCGCTGATTCCGGCCTTGACTTTGTCGATCTCACGCCGAGCGTGCTTTGTCGGCAAGTGTCTGGGCCGGGCCGCCACTCTCGGAGCGGCCTACCTCGTGGCGTTTGCAAGCGCCGGGCTGGCGGTGGCTGCAACGCACGGCGGCACCGGCTGGCGAGACTGGGCAGTGGTGACCGCTTCCGGTCTTCTTGTTTCTTTCTCGAGCGGTGGTGTTGGTGCGGCGCTGGGTGCTGCGGGCAGCGGCCGGGTCAGGGCGTTTGGAGCGGCTCTCGTCACCTGGATCATTCTGGTCTTTGCTCTCGATGCCCTGTTGCTCACCATTGTGGTGGCGTTGGCTCCGCCACCGCCCGGCTCGATCGGCGAGCATGGACACGGTGAGGTCGCCGCTCCGCGCGCTCCTCCCACTGAGATGCCGATTCACCAGGGCGTCGAGCCCGTCGACCCGCATGCCCGGCACGCCGAGCCCGAGGGTCCGAAGAGCAGCAGGCTCTCCGGAGGGCTCATGGCCTTGAACCCTGTGAGCCTCTTTCGGGTCACCAGCCTGGCCGCCAGCCCTGGCCTGAGGCTCCGACTCGCCCTGGCTCTTCCCGGCGGAACGGGTGCCGGTCTGGGGACCACCATCGTCGCCGGATGGTTGATCTGGCTCGTGGCGCCGCTCGCAGTTGGGCTACGGCGGTTTGTCCGAGCGGACCTAACCTAGGTGCTGGTCTTGACCACAGCCGTTAGCCGCAGCCGGAGGTCGCGCCGCAGTTGATGCAGTGGTAGCAAGTCCCGTTACGTACCATGATCGAACCGCAGTCGGCGCAAGTGGGGGAGTCCTGCTGGTGAACAAAGGCCAGAACGGGCTCCGCAGCCGCCTTGGTCTCGGGCCCGGGGATTGCATCCGTGTCTCGCAGCACCACTCCCAATTCGGCTTGCTCTTCGCTTGGAAGGAACTTGGTCGCCAGATAGCGAAAGATGTAGTCGATCACCGACTTGGCGATCGGGATCTCGGGATTGCCGGTGAACCCGGCGGGCTCGAAACGCGTGTGGGCGAATTTTTTGACCAACGTGCCCAGCGGCACGCCGTGCTGGAGCGCGATCGACACCGAAGTTGCTAGAACATCCATCAGACCCGAGATGGTGGACCCTTCCTTGGCCATAACGAGAAAGATCTCCCCGGGACTACCGTTGTCGTAGAGACCGACGGTCAGGTACCCCTTGTGGCCGTTGACAGTGAACTTATGGGTGATCGCGCGACGCTCATCGGGAAGCCGGCGGCGAACAGGTCGCGGAGCGACCCCCTCGCTCTCGCTTGGATCACCGGCATTGGTGTCCTCGGCGGCGTCACGTCGTGTCGATAACGGCTGGGTTTTCTTCGAGCCGTCCCGGTAGATGGCGACTGCCTTGAGACCCAGACTCCAGCTCTCGACGTAGGCATCGAAGATGTCATCCGGGGTGGCCTCCTCCGGCATGTTGATGGTCTTGCTGATGGCGCCCGAGACAAAGGGCTGCACCGCTCCGAGCATCTTCAGATGACCTTCATAGCGAATCGTCCGGGTTCCCTCGGCCGGTCTAAAGGCACAGTCGAAGACGGCGAGGTGATCGGGATCGAGACCCGGGGCTCCTTCGATAGTGCCGTGCTCCTCAACATAGCCGAGAATCTCCTGGCGCTCTTCGTCGTCATAGCCGAGACGCTCGAGAGCCTGCGGCACGGTCTGGTTGACCATCTTGATCATGCCGCCACCGATGAGCTTCTTGTACTTGACGAGTGCGATGTCGGGCTCTATCCCGGTGGTGTCGCAGTCCATCATGAAAGCGATCGTCCCGGTCGGAGCGATGGCGGAGATCTGGCTGTTGCGCAATCCGCTATCGGGTCCGAGAAGGAGAGTCTCGTCCCAGGCTTGGCGGGCGGCGTCCAGGAGGTCCGCCGGAACGCTGGCTCGATCGATAGCCGTAACCGCGTCACGGTGCTTTTCGATCACACGCAGCATCGGCTCGCGATTCTCTTCGAAGCCCTCAAACGCTCCCAGGCTCTGAGCCAACCTCGCAGACTGGGCGTAGGCGGCGCCAGAAAGAAGCGCGGTCAAGGCCGCGGCGTAGTCGCGCCCGGCGTTCGAGTCGTACGGCAATCCTCGGGCCATCAGCAGGGCGCCGAGGTTGGCGAAGCCCAAACCTAGCGGCCGATAGTCATGAGAGTTCTTCTCGATCGCCGGTGTCGGGTAGCTCGCGTTGCCGACCAGGATCTCCTGGGCCGTGATCATCACCTCGCAGGCGTGGCGGAACCCTGCGACGTCGAAACCCCTGGGGGGTTCGAAGAACTTCAACAGGTTGATTGATGAGAGGTTGCACGCCGAGTCGTCGAGGAATAGATACTCGGAGCAAGGGTTCGAGGCGTTGATGCGCCCGGACTCCGGGCAGGTGTGCCAGTCGTTGATGGTCGAGTCGAACTGCAGGCCCGGGTCCCCGCAGATCCAGGTCGAATCGGCGATCTTGCGCAGCAATTGGCGGGCTTGGAAGGTTTCGACCGGTTCCCCGCTGGTGACTTCGCGCGTAGTCCATTCGCCATCGTCGATTGCGGCCTGCATAAATTCGTCGCTGACACGAACCGAGTGATTGGCGTTCTGAAAGGTGACCGAGTCGTAGGCGCCGCCGGGGATATTGAAGCCGCTGTTGTATCCGGCGTCGATCAAGGCTCTCGCTTTGAGCTCCTCGACCTGCTTCGACGTGATGAACTCCTCGATGTCCGGGTGGTCGTCGTTCAAGATCACCATCTTGGCGGCGCGTCTCGTCTTGCCACCGCTTTTGACGACGCCGGCGAACGCGTCATAGCCGCGCATAAAGGAGACCGGTCCGGACGAAGTGCCGCCACCCGAGAGGCTCTCGCGCGAGGAGCGCAGGGACGACAGGTTGCTGCCGGTACCGGAGCCGTACTTAAAGAGCATGCCCTCGGTGCGCGCCAGACCAAAGATCGAGTCCAGGGTGTCCTCGACCGAGTTGATAAAGCATGCGGAGCACTGCGGGCGTGGCTCGACACCGACGTTGAACCACACCGGTGAGTTGAAGCAGGCCATTTGGTGGAGAAGCAGGTGGGTCAGCTCTTCGGCAAAGATGTTTGCTTCTTCGGAGTCGGCGAAGTAGCCGTCGGCTCGACCCCAGCCGATGATCGTGTCGACAACCCTGCCGATCAGCCCGCGGACGCTCGACTCTCTTTCGGGTCTTCCGAGCCTCCCGCGGAAATACTTGTTGGCCACTACATTGGTCGCCGTTTGGGACCAGAACGCGGGTATCTCGACTCCCTTTTGTTCAAAGACCCGCTCGCCGCCCTCGCTGGCGATGACCGCATCTCGGGTCTCCCACTCGATGAGATCAAATGGATGCTTGCCGCCCTTGGTGTAGTAACGCGCGAAGCGAAGCGGAGTGTGGGCGGACCCGGGGTCCGGCTGGGTTTCGAGTTGGGTGGAGAAAGGAGCGGTCGCTTCCGTAGTCATCGGACCTCTAGGTATGAGCACCGCGGCCGGCCCCCAGCGACCGGAAGCGCGGGCTTTTTTCTTTCTGCTGGGGCCTGAGAGGATGTACCATATCTTGTGCCCAGTCAAGACCAAACCACAAAATATTGTGTAAATATCGAACTTTAGTGAGTTTTTGGGCTCGTCGGTGGCCCACGAGGCCATGCACCGTTACGCTTCTACCCAAAAGAGTGTGCGCTTGCCGGGAAACGCCTCGAGACCGCAGGACGCTCCGCGGACGCGCGCGGTGAGAAACTGTACGGATGGACCCCAGCGGCGAGACCCCAGTCGACCCGGTCCGGCCGAGAGGGATGCTCAGGATAGATGAGAACCTGAGGCTGCCCCTTGGCGAGCTGTCGTATGTCACATCACGGAGCTCGGGGCCCGGTGGTCAGAACGTCAACAAGGTCGAGACCCGAGTCACTCTCTTGTTCGATGTCGATGGATCACCGAGTCTGAGCGAAGAGCAGAAAGCCCGGCTTGGAGAGAGGCTGGCAACTCGCATCAACAAGGAGGGTGTGATGCGAGTCGTGGCGAGCAAACACCGTACGCAGAAGGCCAACCGGGCGGCGGCTCGGGAGCGGTTCGCGGATCTTCTCGCGGGAGCCCTCAAGAAGCGTCGGCGGCGCCGAAAGACCCGAGTGCCCAAAGCCGCGAAGCGACGCCGGCTGGAAGACAAACGTCACCGTTCAGAGCTCAAGCGTCGGCGGCGCAGCGTCGACGACTGAAAACGGTGACAGGCAACTCATTTCGGTCGCTCCAAGCAGAGGAGTCCGACGGGAATTGAGGTGCCTGTCACCGCATTTCCTGCACCGCATTTCCGAGTTGCCTGTCACCGCATTAGCGCCCGCCCCAAGAGACAGGCGGACGGCCACCCAGCTATCCCTCCGGGTCAACCCGGGTGGGTGTGGGCTTGCGGATCAACGGTGGCTAGATTGAGGCTGAGGAGGAGCGCCATGCGGGAGATGGAGGAGCGTGAAGCCAGATACTCCGGAGCTCTGAAGCCGATCGACACCGTCGTTATCGGGACGTCTCTAGCAAAGGAAAGCGACGACCTCCTGAAGGCGGGTCTCGATCTTGCCCACACCCTCGGGGCGAAAGCCTATGTTGCCCACGCCGCGCCGCTCGAACCCCTGAGCCCGCGGTTTGGCGCCGGCTGGGCGGAGTCGGACTACTTTCGGGAGTTCACCCGGCTCAGGTGGGACGAGTTACGTCACCAGTTGGAAAGGGTGGCACCGCCGGCGGAGCTGAAGGTCGAACCGCTCATGCGCACCGACACACCCCATCTGGTGGTGACCTCGATCGCGGGAGAAGTCGGAGCAGACCTGGTAATCGTAGGCGCGTCTGAGACTCCTCATGGGTTGGGCCGCCTCCTCGGCTCGACCTCTGAGAGGGTTCTGAGGAAGGCTCCCTGTCCGGTTTTGGTGCTGCGGAAGCCGAGTGGTTTCCCGTGGAGGCGCGTCCTGGCGCCGGTGGATCTCTCGGTGCACTCGGCCGACTCGTTGCGTTGCGGCGTGGGCTTTTTGTCGCAACTCGCCGTGGCCGATGCGGCGGTCAAGGGGCTTCTGGTACTCACGGATTTCCAGCGCCAGGCGCTCGAAGATTTTACCTCGCCCGGCCGGGTAGAGGCCTTTGCCAGCCACGAGCTCGAGCGCTTTGTTGACGACAACCTCCTCCACGGTCCTGGAGCAGTGGGGACAGGGTTGCGGACCGGTGACCCGCGTGCCGAGATCCTGGCCGAAGCCGAGGAATGGGGAGCGGACCTGATCGTCATCGGAACCCATGGACGAGGGGGCCTCGAGAGGGCGCTGATCGGCAGCGTCGCGTCGGGAGTAGCGGCAGGTGCGACAGCCGCCGTGCTGGTCATCCCACCCAGGACGGCTCTCGGAGCATCGATCGGGGATGCGGTGCTCGAACAGACCGGGCCCCACTGGCCGGAGCAGATACAACCGGGGGACACAGACCGAGAGGAGGGCAGCCCATGAGCCTGGGAATCCGAAAGATTCTGTACCCGACTGATTTCTCCGAGTCCGCCCGACAAGCCCTGACGCACGCACTCTTCCTGGCCGAGAAGTTCGGTGCCGAGCTGCATCTGTTGAATGCCCTGATCCTTCACGAGGACGATCCAAACGATCCGGACAAGCACTTTGTCGAGCCCCACGAGATCCTCGAGCGACTCTTCGAGATCTCGGGCTCCAAGCTCCAATCGCTGATAGACGCCGATCACTCCGAGATACTGGCTGTCCATGAGGTCACACGCCGAGGTTACTCGGCCCCCGAGGTGATCCTCGACTATGCGCTCGAGATCGATGCCGATCTGATTGCGATGGGCACTCACGGGCGTCGCGGCGCCGCGCGCTTCTTCCTCGGAAGTGTTGCCGAGTCGGTGGTGCGTCATGCCAACTGCCCGGTCCTCACCCTCAAGGCCCACGAGAAGCCGCCGCCGATCGAAGCCGTCGAGAAGATCCTCGTGCCGGTGGACTTCTCGGATGCCGCTCGTCAAGCAGTACTCCATGCCAGGGAGTTTGCGACCACCTACGGGGCTCGGCTGCAGCTCTTGTATGTCGTCGAGATGACGGCCTACCCTTACTTCTATGTGCCGACGCGCTCCGAAGTATGGGAGAACAGACGCGAGCAGGCCATGAAGGCGCTTGGCGAGCTCGCCGAGGAACTACTGGGGCGGGAGACTCCCTTTGAGACCTTTGTTGCAGAGGGGCGGGCCGGCCAGGAGGTCGCGCGTTTCGCAAAAACCCACGAGAGCGATTTAATCGTGATTGCCAGCCATGGGCTCGGAGCGATTGAGCGGTTACTGTTGGGGAGTACGACTGCCGAGGTGGTGCGAAGCGTGGACTGTCCCGTCATGACGGTGCGTTCACATGGCAAGGTACTGCTCGAGTCCGCTCTCGACGAAACGGCCGGCGGCCATCGTGCCGAGACGTCCAAGATCCCGCCGGGTGACGGCGCTGCTGTTACGAGTTAGCCTGCTCCGGCACCCCTGGTTCGGATTCTGAGCAGCGGAGGCCGAACAAGGGGCAAGGAAAGGTGGACTCGTTATGAACCGAAAGGCGCGTTTTCTGGGTCTCGTATTCTCAGTCATGACTGCAATCGGCGCAGTAGGGTGTGGAAAGCCCCGCGGGTTACCGGACGACGTCGTAGATGGGCGAAAGCTCTTCCGCGGCAACTGCGCGATGTGCCATGGACCCAACGGTGAGGGCATGCCCAAGCTGGGCAAGAATCTCACCGCAAATGAGTTCGTCAAGGGTCTTTCGGATGAAGAGTTCGTCCAGTTCCTGAAGG
>JAOTZA010000345.1 GCA_029861655.1 Acidobacteriota bacterium
CAATGAAGCGAGGAGACGCGCGAATCGCCCGAGACGAGTCTTCAGTCGAACCCGCTGGATCGCATAAGCCTCGCAGCGGCGCGAGGCGACCCGCGGGCTAGTCGGCCCAAGCCGCTCGCTCCTCAGAACCGACTCCGTGCTAGCTTCCGTACCAGTTCGTGAGGAGAGTTCAATGACAGATGGAAAACGGAAGACACCGAGTCCGATCGACGACCCGGCCCTGCTCCCCTATCTCCCGATGCTCTATGTGGCCTGGGCCGATGGCGATCTCGAGCCAAGCGAGATTCGCTCGATCTGCCGAACCCTGACCGAGGCGCAGGACGACGAGAAACAATGTAGGGACCTCCTGGGGAGCTGGCTCGACCCCGACCAGCCACCGTCGGCCGATAGCCTGCAGGCGATGCTCGGCGCCATCCGGACCCGTTCCGCCGACCTTCCGGACACCGACAGGATCGGGCTGGCCGATCTTGGCGTCGAACTGGCGCGCACCGGCGGTCGAGAGGTCTCGGCGTCCGAGAGGCGGGCACTCGAGGAAATCGAAGACGCACTCGGGATCGCCGGAACCGAAGTTTCGCAGTTGATTCTCTTCCCCGCCCGGCCCTCCGAAACCGCCGAAGAACCGGGGCCGGCTTTTGACGTCGCAGCAATGACGCGGTTGCTCGACGGTGAGTACGAGGAGATCCGTAACCGGATGCGCGAGCTTCTCCGCCAGCCGGAGTTTCGCTACGAGTACGGCCTCGACCGCGCAGCATACAGAGAGCGGGTCTTGGAGTGGGCTCGGCGGCTGGCGGCCGAGGGGATCGGCGCGCTGAGCTACCCCGAGGCCCAGGGCGGTGCCGGCGACATGCTCTCCTTTATTGCGGCCTTCGAGACCCTGGCGACCCACGACGGCAGCCTGCTCGTTAAATGCGGCGTCCAGTTCGGCCTCTTTGGAGGCTCCATTCTCCAGCTGGGCACCCAGCGACACCACGAACAGTACCTTCGGGTGGTCGGCTCGCTCGAGCTGCCAGGCGGCTTTGCGATGACCGAGACGGGCCACGGCTCGAATGTCTACGACCTGAGGACGACGGCGCGCTTCGACCGCGGCACCGGGGAGTTCGTCATCGACACACCCGACGACGCGGCACGCAAGGACTACATCGGCAACGCGGCCCTCCACGGCAAGTTGATGACCGTGTTCGCACAACTCGAGATCGA
The DNA here is from genome assembly GCA_029861655.1 of Acidobacteriota bacterium. Taxonomy (GTDB): domain Bacteria; phylum Acidobacteriota; class Thermoanaerobaculia; order Multivoradales; family JAHEKO01; genus JAOTZA01. Next base: position 1,198 of record JAOTZA010000345.1, read on the forward strand.
CGGCGAAGGCTACGGCGTCCACGCGTTTCTCGTTCCGGTGCGGGGCGACGACGGGCGCGTCCTGCCCGGCGTTCGTATCGAAGACTGCGGCGAGAAGCTAGGCCTCAACGGCGTCGACAACGGGAGACTGTGGTTCGACGGTGTACGGGTTCCACGGGAGAACCTCCTCAACCGTTTTGCCGAGGTTTCCGTCGACGGCGGATACTCGAGCCCCATCGCCAGTCCGTCCAAGAGGTTCTTCACCATGCTGGGTACGCTCGTGGGGGGACGGGTGAGCGTCGCTCTGGGAGCGCACTCGGCGGCCAAGTCGGCGCTTACGATCGCGGTCCGCTACGCCACAAGACGACGACAGTTCGGCCCTGCCGGAGCGCCGGAGACCGTCCTTCTCGACTATCTGACCCACCAGCGGCGATTGTTGCCGCGCCTGGCGACGACCTATGCTCTCGACTTTGCCCTCAAACATCTGGCCAACGAGTACCAGGAAGGCTCAGACGACGATCGGCGCGAAGTGGAAGCGCTGGCCGCGGGTCTCAAGGCCTTCAGCACCTGGCACACCACCGACACCATCCAAATCTGCCGTGAAGCCTGTGGCGGCCAGGGGTACCTCGCGGTCAATCGCTTCGCCGCGCTCAAGGCAGACACCGATGTCTTCTCGACTTTCGAAGGCGACAACATCGTCCTAATGCAGCTCCTGGCCAAGGGCCTCCTGACCGGTTACAAACGCCAGTTCGGCGGCATGGGTCTTCTTCGGCTGGCTCGCTATGTTGCGGGCCAGACGGCCACAACCGTCGCGGAGCTCAACCCGGTAGTCACTCGCAACACAGACGAGAGCCATCTGCGAAGCCGCGACTTCCAGCTGCCTGCATTTCGCTGGCGCGCGGATCACCTGCTCTCGACTTTGGCGCGGCGACTCAAGAAGCGGCTCGACGATGGCATGGACCCCTTCGAGGCGCTCGTGGCGGTCCAAGATCACGCCGTGGCCACGGCCCGGGCGCACACCGAGCGAGTCATCCTCGAGCAATTCTGGGCAGGCATCGAGAGATGTGAAGATCCCGATCTCGCCGAGGCGCTGGTCGGTCTCGCCGATCTCTTCGCCCTCTACCGGATCGAGCTCGACCGCGGATGGTTTCAGGAACACGGCTATTTGGAAGCCTCCAAGGCCAAGGCGATCCGCAAGACGGTCAACAAGTTGTGTTGCCAAATCCGCCCCCAGGCCCTCCACCTGGTCAACGGCTTCGGAATCCCCGACGAGCTCCTCGGCGCCCCGATCGCGACCTGACTTCAGGTGAACACTCCCAAGATGAACTGCGTCAATCTTGTCGGTGGCTCTGCCCACTCGGATCTCCGGCTCTTGGTAGAGCGCGAGAAGGCGCGACCCGGTCTGAGTCTCCGCAGGGCACGGCACACGCTACTCTGACTCCTAGCTACCTGGAGGCGCGTGCCTCGGTTTCCCTTGCGCCGGATCACCTCAAACTGCAGCGATCCTTGCTCTGCGCTCGGTCAAACGTCCCTGATGGAGCCTCCGACCGGGACGCACTACCGCCCGCACTCCAGGGATGCGGTGCGGCGCTGCAAGACGACCGGCGTTCCATCGCAGCCCGGCGAATGCGCCGGCAGGAACGCTGTGAGCCCGCGAGCGCTCGAGGACGTCAGAAGACTGCGGGCGGTCTGCGCGGGCGAACAACGAAGCGCGAGCGAACTCGTCCAAGGCTGAGTAGCGAGCGCTGTTTCCAGCCGCGCGTTCGACCGGGCTGCAGCACAGCCAGCCAGGCACCCGCGCCAGTCAACTACGGAAGCTCGCCGACCGCCGCCGCGATCACCGGTTGGAGCTCGGTGAAGACGATTTGCCCGGCGAGCTCGTGACCGGCGGTCGTGAAGTGCGACTCGTCTCGGAAGTATTCACCGCGCCCCTTGAACTCGCTGTAGAGATCGATCACCGGCACTCCCTCGGCGGTGGCGACCTCGACCGTGGCGGCATTGTAGTCGTACGCGAAGTTCTTCCATTTGCTCCGATCGACGATCGGACCGGTGAAGGGCCGCGTCAGGAACACAACCTGTACACCGGCCTCACGTCCCGAGCGGACAATCTCCCGCAGATTCTCCTTGTACTCGTCCAAGCTCACCCGCGGACGAAGCTCTCCCCCATCCCGGCTGCGGAGCCGGTGGGTCGCCGCAGTCGTCAGCTGGCCCAACCGGTAGTGGTTGAAACGGCGCTCGAAGACCCGAAACCATTTCGACTTGCGCGCGAACTCCCGATCCGGCCGATGCAC
>JAOTZA010000346.1 GCA_029861655.1 Acidobacteriota bacterium
TCAACACACTAGAGGAAGTGTCCAGCGATCGTCAGGCGCGTCCGATCGTTGCCGAGTACGTAGATACCCACGAGATCTCGCTTCCGACCCTCCTCGATTGGAACCACGAGCTTGTGATTACCCTCGGCGCACCGGTTATCCCGACGCTCTATGTGATCGCACCGAGCGGCGACATCGCCGCTTACTACGATGGCGCCGCGCGACCGAGCTTCGAGACGATGCAGAAAGAGTTGCTCGCGCTCGCCGGTCCCCAGCCGGCGGACTGATTCGGGCGACCCGTCGCGCACGGCCCGGTCCGGAGACTCCTCAGGGCACGGCGCGAGCTACTCTGCTTTCGGTGACCTAGAGGCTCACGCCTCGGCTTCTCTCGCGCCGGAACCTCTCGGACTCCTAAGGATCCAACCATGCGCTCGATCAGACGTCCCTGGTGGAGTCTCCGAACCGGGCCGTGCGCGAGATGGCCTGCGGGCCGGTTCCCCACGACCTCGAGACACGAGTGCTGCCGGTGAAGCAACGCGTACTCGCGTTTGCCACTCTTGTCGATCCGCGCTTATGCAGCCGGGTCGAATGATCGGCAGGAACGCTGGGAGCCCGCGAGCCTGCGACGGACGCGGAAGGTTCCCAGAGGTCCGCGCGGGCGGACAACGAGGTGCGAGCCCACCGGCAAAGTCCGCGTAGCGAGCGCCGTTTCCAGCCGAGCATTCGACCAGGCTGCCACGCGCCAGCCGTCGGAACGGAAAGAAATGGCGACAAGAACTACAGGAGGTCTATTGAACGCTTGATCAGCGCTCGAGCCGGTACCAGAAGTAGAAACCCACCAGCGCCGCGGCGATCTCGAGGGTCCCGCAAAACACGAATGCAAACCCAAAGCCCCGTGCCGCATACGCCCAGGCGCCGATAAGAGGGCCGACGGCAAATCCCAGCGAGCCCGCCAGATTGAAACCGCCAACGGCACTGCCCCGCGTCGTCTGATCACTCAGCTGTGCCGTCAACAAGATGGCAGGAGGAAACATGATCGACGCCAGCACCCCGAGCCCGACCATCACCGGCCACAGAAGCTCGAGCCCGGAGTAGCCCACCGACATCAGAAGCAGACCATACAGGGCCGAGCCGATGAGAAGAGGAGGGTAGGGTCCGGTCCTCTCGGCCAGGCGGCCGGTGAAATATTGCAGCAACGCAAAGGGTAGAAGGAAGAGGCCCAGATAGCGGCCGCGTACCGCTGGGTCCGCCGCTCCCAGCGAGTCGAGGTAGAGAGGAAAGACGACCACGAAGAGGCCCACCGCCAGACGGTCGACGAAGTGGAAGAACATCGGTAGCAGGAATTGCTTCTTTGCTGTGATGGCACGGAGGATCTCCCGCATCCGGACACCGCGCCGCAACTCCGCGCTCTCGTGCAGGAAATGAGCGCCAAGCGCCAGGACCGCAAAGAGTACGGCTGCGGTCGCCAGCGGAGAGCGCGCGCCAAACCATCGCGTGATATACCCCCCAAAGGGGGCACCCAGCGCCACACCCAGGATAAGTGCCGCACCCAGAAGACCCATCCGGCGACCCCGTCGCTCCTCGGGGGCGTGGTCCACCACCACAGCCATGACCAGCGACCAGGCCATGACGCTCGCTCCTCCCTGAACAAAGCGCAAGACGAGAAGGAGGTCGATTGACGACACAAACCCATAAAGGGTGTAGAGAAACGCGGAGAGAAGAAACCCGACGACGATCAGCGGCCTTCTCCGGCCGAGACGATCGCTGACAACACCCCAAATCGGTGCGAACAAAATGTAGGCGAAGGTCTCGACGGAAAAAAAGAGTGTCGCGTCGGTCACTGTACCGCCCAGATCGTCGAGGATGAACTCCTTTAAGCCGGCTACGATCAAGGTGAGATTGAACATCGCACCAAAGAGCAGCAGACACGGCAGGAGAAGCTGGGATGACCCTGCTTCACGTCTCATCGGACGGTTTGCCGGCATCGCACTCACACTCAAACCACGCCCGCAAACAGCCGAGAATCCCGGCGGCGGCGGCCCAGCACCAGAAGATTGAAGATGGCGTGGGCCGGTGGTTTCATGAGTTCGGCCGGTGCGGTGAAGGCGGCAGTATAATGCGCCCGCTGAACGGCCGCACTTCCAACGAAGATCACGTGAAACGTCGAGATCTTCTCAAGCAGACCCCCGCGGCGCGCTGAACGATTTTCGGCTGAGCTACCCAAGCGTTTCGGTCGCCGGCAATTCGGTGTGAATAGGCACCGCTCATTGCGCGTATCCTAGGTGTGGATGGAGTCTTGGTCATGACCGCCAACGAGGCCGCGGCCGCCGCGGCACCGGTGGACGACCACGAGCTCGTTCGGCGCGCGCAGCACGGCGAGACCGAGGCATGTGAAGAGTTGGCGCGCCGTCACCGCCGCTCGGTCTTTGTTCTGGCGCTCCAGCTGACCGGCTCACAGGACGACGCCCTGGATATCTCCCAGGACGCCCTGCTTCGCTTTTTCTCCAAGCTGAACCGCTTCGACTCGACTCGACCCGTCCGGCCCTGGCTCTTCACCATCGTTCGCAACCGGGCGCGCGACATCTGGCGAAGGAGAAAGACCCGGCGAGCAAAGCCTCTCATTTCGGATGGCGAAGAAGGATTTTCATACGACATCGTGGACCCCACCGCTGACCCCCACCAGGACCTCGAGAGCACCGAGCTGAGACATCGGCTCTGGCGCGCGCTCGGTGTCCTATCGGAATCCAAACGGGAGATTCTCGTTCTACGTGACTACCACGACCTCTCCTATGTAGAGATGGCCGATGTGCTCGGAATCCCAACCGGAACGGTCATGTCACGTTTGCACGGCGCCCGAAAAGCGCTTCGGGATGCCTACCTCGAGCAGCAAGGAGGCCAAGGTGGCTGAGACCTGCAGCCGGTCCTTCGATGAAAGCCTGCTTTCAGGCTATTTGGATGACGCGCTCACACAGGGCGACGCCCAGCGGGTGCGGATCCATCTCGAAGACTGTTCCTCTTGTCACACACTCGTGGTGGACATGAAACGAATCAGAAAAGCCACCATGACAACCCCGTTTACGTCACCCGCAGACGAACAATGGGATGAGAGACCACAAGGCACAGGTAGCCGCTCGGCCTTCACCTTGGGATGGCTCGTTCTGATCATCTGGGGCGTCGGGGTCATCGGCTTTGCTCTCGGGCACGCGTGGGCAGGACCCCAGACCTGGATCGAACGACTCATCCTCTTCGGGGGAGGGTCGGGCATCGCGCTCGTTTTCTTATCGGTCTTGATCGATCGTTTGAAGAACCGGAAAACGGATCGCTATAGGGAGGTCGAGAAATGATCGTTTCTACAACCGCAACGATCGAAGGCAGGCACATCACCCGCACACTCGGGATGGTCAGAGGCAACACGATCCGCGCCCGACACATCGGCCGCGATGTGGTCGCCGTTTTGAGAAACGTCGTGGGTGGTGAGGTGAGC
>JAOTZA010000347.1 GCA_029861655.1 Acidobacteriota bacterium
CGCCCAGGCCACCGAGACCTTCGGATGGAGAGTCGTCGAGCCGCTCGAAGCGAGAGCCGACGAGGATGAGATCGCAGACGTTCTTGATAGCCTGACCCATCTCACAAAAGAAAGAACGCTCGACGATATCGAGCCACAGGAATTGGGGTTGAACTCGCCCACGCTCACCGTGCGGCTCAGCACTTCCGATGAGGAGTGGGCGCTCCAAGTCGGTGAGGAAGTCCCGGCCACGTCGAATGTCATCATGGCCGTCGAGGGAAGAGACGAGGCGTACGTCGTGTCGGGCGATTTTCGCGAGGATCTCGAGAAAAAGCCGGGGGAGTGGCGTTCCAGGGATGCTTTCCCATTTGAGCGCAAAGCCGTTACGAGGGTGGTGCTCAGCGCCGGCGGTGATGAGGTCGTGCTCCGACGCGAGGGAGAGGACTTTCGGTTGGAAGCGCCTTTCTCTGACGAGGCCGATGAGGACAAGGTCTCAGATCTTCTCGACGCTCTCACCGGGCTCGAGATCGATACGTTCCTCGACGAACCGCCTCCGCAGCCCGGTCTTGGCCTGCAGCCGGCCGTCTCGGTAATCCGTGTCGGGGTGGGGGAGGAGCAGGACGTCGAGATCCGCCTTGGATCCCGCGCAAGCGATGATGAGGAACTCCGCTATGCGTTGGTGGATGGACAGGTCTTCTTGACCGAGACCGAGCTTGGTGAGCTCGCGCCGAGCCCGGCCTCCGATTGGCGCTCGCGAGGCTGGACCAAGCTCGAGGTGTTCGCCGTCGAAAAACTTCGGCTTCGTGAAGGTGAGAGTGAGCTCGTCCTCGAGCGCTCAGGCGGCGACTGGCTTCGCGGTGGCGACAAGATCGCCTACACGACTGCGAGCGATGTGCTCTATGCCATCGGTGATACCGAGGCTCGGGGAATCACTACCGGTGAATCTGTGAAGCTAGAGGCTCCGCTGCTGGAGTTTCTGTTGTCGTCGAAGGACAGCGAAGAGACACTGCGGCTTTACACCGAGCCCGGTGGTGTGTACCGCGGTGTACGAGAGGGTCGCGAGGCGGTACTCGAGCTGTCGAGGGAGTCGGTCGACGAGCTGAGGGCCAAGATCCAAGTCGCGCGCGATGCCGAGCCGCTGCCCAGTCCTATCGAGGAAGGCGATCTCGAGTAGGGCAAACGCCGGCTACCCGGCCACCGTCAACCGAGGTCGCCTTCGGAGTGTTCCCCGAAGACTTCGCGTAAGGTGTCGGAGACCTCGCCGAGGGTAACCTCGGCCCGCACGCAGTCGAGGATCGCCGGCATCAGATTGCGGCCCTCGGACGCGGATCCGTGAAGCAAACGGCGAGTTGTAGAGACGCGCTCGGCGTCACGTCGGAGTCGCAACGCGGCGAGACGCTCGACTTGCCTCTTCTCGACACCCGGGTCGATCGGAAAGGCCTCGTTCGAATCGGCCATCTCTTCCCGGTGCACGTTGATGCCGACCACCTCTTCATCGCCTTGCTCCACTGCCTGTTGAGTGCGGTAGGCGGCCTCGCTGATCTCGTCCTGCTGAAAGCCCTCGCCGATCGCCGTCATTGCCCCACCCATCTCGTCGATCTTTTGGATGTACTCTCGGGCTCGGGCGACGATCTGCTCCGTCAAGGCTTCGATGGCGTGTGAACCACCCAGGGGGTCGACGACATCGGCGATACCCGTCTCGCTCGCCAGTACTTGCTGTGTTCTCAAGGCCAGCCTTGCCGAGTCCTCGGTCGGTAAGCCCAGCGCCTCGTCCCGCGCGTTGGTGTGAAGGGATTGAGTCCCACCACAGATCGCCGCCAGCGCCTGGATCGCCACTCGAACCACGTTGTTGTCCGGCTGCTGGGCGGTCAGCGTCGAACCGGCGGTCTGGGTGTGGAAACGTAACCACATCGACCGGGAGTTGTTCGGCGAGAAGCGCTCCTTGACCAACTCGGCCCACAAGCGGCGCGCGGCGCGGAACTTCGCGACCTCCTCGAGAAAATTGTTATGGGCGTTGAAGAAGAAGGACACGCGCGGCGCGAACGTGTCGATGTCGAGCCCGCGTGCGACCACGGCGCTTAGGTAGCAGAGTCCGTTTGCGAGCGTAAAGGCAACTTCCTGAACCGCGGTGCAACCGGCTTCACGCATGTGGTACCCGGAAACAGAGATCGGGTTCCAGCGCGGCACTCGCTCGGCACAAAACTCAATGATGTCGGTCACCACGCGGAGGGAAGGCTCGGGGGGAAAAATGTAAGTACCGCGGGCGGCGTACTCTTTGAGAATGTCGTTCTGTACCGTACCGCCGAGCCGCTCCCATTCGACGCCCTGGTTCTCGGCCGTCACCAGATAAAGCGCCAGCAGGATGGCGGCAGTCGAATTGATGGTCATCGAGGTCGTAACTCGGTCCAGCGGAATACCGTCGAAGAGCCTTCGCATGTCCTCGACTGAATCGATCGCTACACCGACCCTTCCGACTTCTCCGAGGGCCATGCGGTGATCGGAGTCGAAACCTATCTGTGTCGGCAGATCGAAAGCGACCGACAGGCCGCTGGTTCCCTGGTCGAGGAGATAACGGTAGCGGCGATTTGTCTCTGCGGCACTTGCGAAACCTGCGTATTGCCTCATCGTCCAAAGGCGACGACGGTACATATCGGCGTACAGCCCGCGCGTGTACGGGTATGTGCCCGGTGGTGCGACGACACTCGACGATGCGCGTGACGTATCGCTTGCTTCGTACACCGTGTCGAGAGTGATGCCCGACGAAGTTGTGCGGACTCGCCCGTTCTTCGACATCGCGCGGAATTATAGTCCCGACCCTCAACCACAAGATCTTGTGGGGAAGTCTTGACAAAGACGCTACATGTAGTGCAAGCTATTTGCGTTCGAGAAAGAGCGCCACCCGAATCTCCTCATGGCAGACCAGCATCTTTTTGCGTCTCCTGCGTCCGGAGCGCGAAATCATCTCGACCGACGGCGCGGGCTCGATGCACGTGATGAACGAAAGAGTTGTGGCGATCGTTTCTTGCGCAACATCGAGTCGGCGATCTTCGCTGGTGGTGAACACGATGCGGGTGCGAGTGACGAGCAGAGACTCTCGACTGTGCGAGGACGTGCTGCCCGTGCGTTGCGGGACAGTGCGGTAGCAGAAGTCGAAACACCCGAGGTGAAGGAAAGTACGGCAACCTCCGCGTCGAGGAAGACGCCGAGTTCGACTAACCTGCGTGGGGGCAATGTCGCTCTAGCGCATGAATTTGGACCTGTGGGTCCATCTGCCCCGCAAAGGGGCGGGAGGCGATAAGATGGCAAAGAGAAAGACGAAGAAGAAGGCGACCAAGCGCAAGACCAAGCGCAAGGTTGCAAAGCGCAAGCCGGCCAAGCGTAAGGCCGTGAAGCGCAAGACCAAGAAGAAGGCCGCCAAGCGCAAGACCAAGCGTAAGCCGGCCAAGCGCAAGGCTGCCAAGCGCAAGACCAAGAAGAA
>JAOTZA010000061.1 GCA_029861655.1 Acidobacteriota bacterium
ACCCGGTGGGCACCGCGTGATCGTGGTCCAGGACGTGACCGAACGCGTCGCGATGGAGAACGCTCTCAAGGAAAAAGATCGGCTGGCGTCGCTCGGAATGCTCGCCGCGGGTGTCGCCCATGAGGTCAACACCCCGATCACGGGTATTTCGAGCTACGCCCAGATGCTCTTGGCCGAGACCTCGCGCGAAGATCCACGCTACGAACTGCTCAAGAAGGTCGAGAGCCAGACCTTTCGCGCGTCAAACATCGTCAACGGTCTTCTCGACTTCGCCAGCAACCGGCAGGGCGAACATCTCCCGCTCGACCTCGGCTCACTCGTTGACGAGAGCCTCGACCTTCTCAAAGAGCGGATGCAACAGTATCGAGTCGGCCTCGAGTGGTGCCTCCCCAGCCAGCGAGTTGCGGTCACCGGCAGCGCGGTCGAGCTGCAACAGGTGGTCACGAACCTGGCAATCAACGCTCTCGACGCGATGAAAGACGTCGAGAATGCAAGACTGACGGTGACGGCGGGAACAACAGGCCCGGTCGCCTGGGTCGCGATCGAAGACAATGGGCCCGGGATCGCACCGACCGATCTCGACAAGATCTTCCAGCCGTTCTATTCGACCAAATTATCAGCCGGCGGCACCGGCCTGGGACTTTCGATCTCGTTCAACATCATCCGGCGTCATCAGGGCACCATCCGCGTGGTGAGCCAACCAGGAGAGGGATGCCGGTTTATCGTCGAGCTTCCCTCATCTATGGAGAGCGAAACTGGTGAGCATCCTCATCATCGATGACGAGGAAGTCCTTCAAGACGTCCTAACCTCTCTGCTGCGCAAAGAAGGGTATTCGACTCTCAGCGCCCGCACCGGCGAGGAAGGGCTCGCCCTCCTGGCCAAAGAAGACGTCGAGCTGGTTCTCCTCGACTTGATGCTCCCGGACCTTCCCGGGCTAGACGTACTCAAGCGAATCCAAATCGAAGACCCCGACCAGGTCGTCGTGGTCATCACGGCCTACTCTTCGATCGAAGGCGCCATCGACGCGATGAGACAGGGCGCCTTCCACTACATCCCGAAGCCGTTCAAGAACGAAGAAGTCCTTCTCAATATCAAGCAGGGACTCGAGCGGCGGCGCCTCTGGGAGGAAAATCGCGCCTTGCGCGAACAACTTCGCCAGCGCTATTCGTTTGCCAACATCATCGGCAAGTCGAAGCCGATGGAGCAGGTATTCGAGACCATCCAGATGGCGGCACCCGCCAAGTCGAACATCCTGATCCTTGGCGAGAGTGGTACCGGAAAAGAGCTGGTCGCCAAAGCGATCCACCATCACTCGCGGCGCGCAAAAGGGCCCTTCGTCACCGTCAACTCCGGCTCCATGCCACCCGATCTTCTCGAGTCGAATCTCTTTGGCCACGTGAAAGGCGCGTTCACCGGAGCGGTGTCGAACAAGAAGGGCCTCTTCGAGATGGCCACCAAGGGTTCAATCTTCTTCGATGAGATCGGCAATATCCCCACCGACACTCAAGCCAAGCTCCTCCGGGTGATGCAGGAGAAGGAGTTTATGCGGCTCGGTGGAGTCGAGACGCTCAAGGCGGATGCTCGTGTCATAGCGGCCACCAATGCCGATCTCGAAGCCAAGGTGCGCGACAGTCAGTTCCGCGAGGATCTCTACTACCGCCTCAACGTCATCACCATTCAGCTTCCGCCGTTGCGTGAGAGGGTGGAAGACGTCCCGCTCTTGCTGCGCCATTTCCTCGACAAGTACACGGAGGAAAACGAGAAGGAGGTCGAGTCGATCTCGCCGGAGGCGATGCAGGCGCTTCTCGATTACCGCTGGCCGGGGAACGTGCGCGAGCTCGAAAACGTCATCGAACGAGCCGTGGTGCTTGCCAAGAGTGATTCGATACCGCTCGACCTCCTGCCTCCTGCCGTAGCCAACCCCGATGGAACTGCGCACACACCCGCCACCCTGCCCGACAACGGCATCTCGCTCAAGGAGGCCATGAGTGCTTACGAGCGCCAATTGATCGTCAAGGCACTCAAGGCTGCCGGCGGTGTCCAAAAGAGGGCCGCCGAGCTGCTGAGCGTCAAGCCCACGACCCTTCACGAGATGATGAAACGGCTGAAGGTGTCGATCGAGAATCTAGGTCTGTAAATCGGTGACAGGCTACTCAATTCGAGTACACAGACAAGGGAAGACCGCCTCGAAATGAGTAGCCTGTCACCGATTTAGGATGCGCCGGCTTCGACGGTCTCCTTCATCCTCTCAGCTTGGAAGTGTTCCGCAACCGGCTCGATCAGCGGGTCGAGCTCGCCTTCGAGAACCGTAGGGAGTTTGTGCAGCGTTAAGCCGACACGATGGTCGGTGACGCGATTCTGTGGAAAATTGTAGGTGCGGATCTTCTCCGAGCGGTCGCCGGAACCCACCATCTTGCGGCGCTCTTCGCTCAGCTCGGCCTCCGCCTTCGCGCGCTCGATCTCGAACAAGCGCGCTTTCAGGACACGCATCGCTTTCGCCTTGTTCTTGATCTGGCTGCGCTCATCCTGGCAGGAGACGACGATACCGGTGGGTTCATGGGTGATGCGCACGGCCGAGTAGGTCGTGTTGACTCCCTGGCCGCCCGGACCCGAAGCGCAAAAACGGTCGATCCTCAGATCCTTTTCGGTGATCTCGACCTCGACATCCTCGGCTTCCGGCAAGACCGCCACGGTCACCGCCGAGGTGTGAATGCGCCCCGAGGCCTCGGTTTCCGGCACCCGCTGCACGCGATGCACACCCGCTTCGTACTTGAGCCGGCTGTACGCGCCACGCCCTTCGACAATGGCCGAAACCTCTTTTATGCCTCGAATCCCCGACTCCGAGACGTCGATGATCTCGACCTTCCACTTCTGGGCCTCGGCGTAGCGGCTGTACATCCGGAAGAGCTCGGCGGCAAAGAGGCTCGCCTCGTCCCCACCCGTGCCGGCGCGGATCTCCAGAACCACGTTGCGCTGGTCGTTGGGATCCTTGGGCGTCAGCTCCTTGCGCAGCTCTTCTTCGAGCTCACGTTGGCGCGCCAAGAGCTCCTCCCGCTCCTGCGACACCATCGCATGGAGCTCGTCTCCCTTGCCGAGATCGGCGAGCATCTCCCCGGTCTCGCCAAGCTGACACTCGACTGCTTCGAGCGAGCGATAGAGCGCGACCACCGGTGTCAGCTCGGAGAGCCGCTTACCGGTTTCCGCGATCGCGGCCGGGTCACTGTTGATCTCGGGGTCGGACATCCTCTCGGTCAACTCCCGGTGCTTGTCGACCAGCTCTTCCAAACGTTCCAACATGCTGCTCTCCGACATCTCTAGAGTCTATTGCACACGTCTATGGCAAAGGCGCACCCCGCCAACACGGACCCCGCCTCCTCTTGCGAAGGCGGATCTCTCCAAATCACCGCCAGCGATTTCGGGAGCCGGCCGGCGCCGGTAAAACTGCCGGTGAGCCGGCTACTGATCGGCCGTTTTGGTGCCGTAGCGACGCTGGAAGCGCTCGACGCGTCCAGCGGAGTCGACCAGCTTCTGTTTCCCGGTATAGAACGGGTGGCAGGCGCTACAGATTTCCAGCCGCAGCTCGGGCTTTGTCGAATGGGTCTGGAACGAGTTGCCACAGGCGCAGGTGACGGTCACCAGGTGGAGCTCTGGATGGATTTCGCTTTTCATCGGGGTCGCCTCTGCCTTTGGTAGCTGGTTTTCGGGGCCGTTAGAACGTACCGCCCCGGCTGCAGGGCAGCAGATAGTAGCCGATCAGACGCCCTTATGCAACGCTTGGCCCCCCGATCGTATTCCCTCCGGACCGGCCGGCTCGCAGCAGCCCGGTCGAATGCGCGGCTGGAACCGGCGCAAGCTACTCAGCCTTGGACGAGTTCGCTCGCGCCTCGTTGTTTGCCCGCGCGGACCAACCCAGCCCCCCCAAGGGTCCTCGTGCGCCCGCGGGCTCACAGCGTTCCTGCCGGCGCATTCACCGGGCTGCGATGACCGCCGGCCAACCATGACTTTATCGGCGCGTTCGCCCGGAAGGTCTTTCTGTGTCGGTGGCGTCTCCCCAGCGCGCAAGCCCATATCGGCCCTGCCGAAGGCTCCATCAGGGACGTTTGACGGAGCGCACTGCAAGGTCCAACAAAGTCCGAACCGATCCGGCGCGAGGGAAACCGAGGCGTGCGCCTCGAGGTCACCGGAGTCCGAGGAGCGCACGCCGTGCCCTGCGGAGACTTCGGCTGGGCCGTTAAGGCTTGGGGGCCGTGCGTGATCCCAGCCGTTGACGGGAAAGAAGACCATCGCTGAAGGGCCGCGGCACGCCTTGGGTACACTGATCCCATGGCGGTATCGATCAGAGAGCTCGACGAGTTCGGACGGCGACAGCTGGCGACCGCGACCTTCGAGGTCTCGCCAAGGGAGTCGGCGCTGCTCCTCGCCCACGTCCTCGGACTCACCGAAAGCCAGATCCTGTCGCGGGACCGGGAAGGCGTCGACCGAGGAAGCGCCGATCGGTTTCACAGCCTGATCAGACGACGACTCACCGGCGAACCGGTGGCCTATCTCATCGGTCAAAAAGAATTCTACGGCAGATCCTTTGCGGTCGACTCCCGGGTTCTGATCCCACGACCCGAAACCGAACATCTCATCGAGGAGGTGCTCGCCCTCGACTTGCCGCCGCGACCCAGGGTTCTCGACCTAGGAACCGGCTCAGGCTGTCTGGCGATCACGCTGGCGCTCGAGCTGAACGCCCGAGCCGTCGGGGTGGATGTCTCATCGGCGGCGCTGGCCGTTGCGGCCGCCAACATCCGCCGTCACCGGACCGGCGATCGGGTCCGCCTCGTCGCCGCCGATCTCGCCGCCGGTCTCGATCTTCAACCGTTCGATCTGGTGGTCTCCAACCCTCCATACATCGGCGGGGACGAGGCGGAGTCTCTCTCCCAGGAGGTGTCTCGATTCGAGCCGGCGACGGCGCTTTTTGCGCCGCGTTCGTCCGACGCGATGATCGCGCGGCTCTTCGACGAGCTCGACGAGCTCCAGGCGGGCGTGCCGCTCGTGATCGAAATGGGTTACCTTCACGGTGAACGGCTCGACAACCTTCTGGCGGGCGGCCGGTTCACTCTTTGCAATACAAAACGCGACTATGCGGGAGTGGAGCGAATAGCCGTTGTCGAGCAAAGACGAGCCAACACATCAAGATAGCGGGTGAGGTCATCAGGATGGAACAACTCCACATCCATGGGCCGGCTCGGCTGAAGGGAACGATCCCCATAGCCGGCGCCAAAAACGCCGCCCTTCCCGCTCTGGCTGCCAGTTTGCTGACCGACGAACCGGTGACGCTGACGAGGCTGCCCCAGGTTCGCGACATCGCCACCATGACGCGGCTGCTGGTCCATCTCGGTGTCAGCACGGCAGACACCGCGGGAGGTCGCGTCTTGAGACACGACTCTCCGGCCAGTGCCGATGATGCGCCCTACGAACTGGTCAAGACGATGCGGGCCAGCGTTCTGGTCCTGGGTCCGTTGCTGGCTCGACTCGGGCACGCTCGTGTGTCGCTTCCCGGTGGTTGCGCCATCGGCGTAAGACCGATCGACCAGCATCTCTCGGGACTGGAAGCCCTGGGAGCCGAGGTGAATCTCGAGCACGGCTATGTAAGCGCCCGCGCCGATCGCCTGTTCGGCGCGCGATACCGGTTTGCTATGCCGACCGTCGGCGGTACCGAGAACCTGATCATGGCAGCCAGCCTCGCACGAGGCACCACAGTCCTCGAAAATTGCGCGCGCGAGCCGGAGGTGCGGAATCTGGCCGAGCTCCTCATCAAGATGGGCGCACGCATCCGCGGTGCCGGCGAAGAGGTGATCCAGATCGAGGGCGTCGATTCGCTGGGCGGCGCTGAGCATGAAGTGCTCCCGGACCGCATCGAGGCCGGTACCTATCTCGTGGGCGCCGCCATCAGCGGCGGCGACGTGACGCTCGACGGGGCAAACGCCGCCGATCTGGCACCGCTCACCGAGAAACTGACCGAATGCGGCTGCGAAATCTCCGAGAGTGTCGGAGGTCTTCGTTTGAGGAGGCTCGGTGAACTCAAACCGAGAGACATCGTCACGGCTCCGCACCCGGGATTCCCAACCGATCTCCAAGCGCAGTATATGGCCCTGATGACACAGGCCGACGGCGGCTCGACCGTGTGCGAGACCGTCTTCGAGAACCGGTTTCAGCATGTCGCCGAGCTCAACCGGATGGGTGCGGAGATCGAGATCGACGGCAGCTTTGCGCGTGTCCATGGGCCCACGCCGCTGTCCGGCGCCAAGGTGATGGCAACCGACTTGAGAGCCTCGGCCTGTCTGGTGCTCGCCGCGCTGACGGCGGATGGCAAGACCATCGTCGATCGCATCTACCACCTCGACCGCGGCTACGAAAAGATGGAACTGAAATTGCAGACTTTGGGCGCCAGGGTCGAACGCCGACCGGGCTGAAGCCGGCCGAATTCGAGCCCCACAGCATCCGGCGCCCCATCGGCTGTTCGCAGGTAGAAACGATGTCCGACTGTATCTTCTGCAAAATCGCAGGTGGCGACATACCCACCGAGTTGCTCTACGAATCGGAGGATGTCGTCGCCTTCAACGACCTGGACCCGCAGGCCCCCGTCCACGTCCTGATCATCCCCCGCCGCCACATTTCCTCGTTGCTGGAAATCGGGGAAACGGACGCCATTTTGGCCGAGTTGCAAAGCGCGGCGATCGAAATCGCCCGGCAACGAGGGCTCGGAGAGACCGGCTTCCGCCTGGTGACCAACTGCCTCGAGGACGGCGGTCAGGCTGTGTTTCACTTGCATCTCCACCTGCTGGGTGGGCGACGCATGGGCTGGCCACCGGGATGATGCGGGCCCAGCGGCTCCGCCACCGGCTGCTCGCCGCCCTCGCCGGGGTCGCCACCACGGCAACGTTCGCCGCAGCCGAAACGGTCGTCGAGGCCGGCGCAACGGACCAGGATCCACGCCGTCGGGTGACTGAGCTACAAGTCGAGGGTCGCACGAGCGAGGCGCTCGCAGCGGTCGAGCTCATCCTCGAAGAGAATCCGGAAGAATCCGGCGAGCTCGGATTCCACCACCTGCGAGGTGCCATGCTCGAGAGTCTCGGACGGCTCAAAGAGGCACAGGACGCCTTCGCCCAGGCGATCGGAGCAAACCCCGAGCTCTCCTCCTACAGCCGCTACCGGCTCGCTCTACTACACCTGTTCCAGGGCCACCCCGAAGTGGCCACCGGGCTCCTGGCCGGTCTTCTCTCGGGCGGACCGCCCGAGCGGCTCGTAGCACCCGCCACCGAGCTTTTTGTACGCAGCCTGGCCGCCGGCGGTGACTGCCGGCTCCTGCGCCAAGTCGATAGCTGGAAGGTCCCCGAGAAAGAGCTGCGCCGCCTGCAACTCGCGCGGAGCGATTGCGACTCGAGCTCGGGGCATGTA
Organism: Acidobacteriota bacterium; assembly: GCA_029861655.1. Taxonomy (GTDB): domain Bacteria; phylum Acidobacteriota; class Thermoanaerobaculia; order Multivoradales; family JAHEKO01; genus JAOTZA01. The sequence goes on from JAOTZA010000061.1 coordinate 7,445, forward strand.
GAGGCAGCAGTCTCTCGCTTGCTGGCTCTGGTTCAAAGCAACGGCGAGGACGAATCGGCGCGCGGCGCCGCAGAACGGTTGAGCCGACTGCAACAAAGTGCCCTTCCCGAGCGCGAACTGGCTCTCCTGGTGGGGCACGTTTTTCACCGGCACCGCCAGTTCGACCTTTCGATCAGGTTTCTCGAGCGTGGCCTCGAACCGCTGGGGGCTAACCGGCCGCCAGCCGAAGGCAGCCTCGCACGTCCGAGCAATTCACCAGCAGCGGTAGCAGACAGGGAGGGCGAGTCCCTCTACGCGCTGGCTCGCTCTCATTTCTGGCAGGAGAACTATCTGCTGGCCGCATCCCACTTCGGGCGCCTGGCAGCTTCGATTCGTAGCGCCGAAGAAAAGGGTCGCGCCCTGTACCAACAGGGCCGCAGCTACGAGCTCTCCGGCAAGTGGGGCGTAGCCAACCAAAGTTATCGGTTAGGCTACCTGGAGGATGTCGACGGCCGTTGGGCGGACGCCAATCTGATTTCGGCGTTGCGCGTCGATTGGCGAAGGGGCCGGGAGGATCAGGCGCTCAGCCTCTATGAGGTCCTGGGCTCACGCCGCGACTGGCGAAGACTCCACGGCCGCGCGGCACTTTTCCTGGCCAGCTCCGATCTTGTTCGAGAGCGCACCGATCGCGCCGCCGCCTGGCTCGCGGACGCGGACGGCGCACCCGGCAAAGACACAGGAGAGACCGACTACTGGCAAGGGCGGCTCGCCGAGTTGGAGAACCGCCCCCAGGACGCGGTCGAGAGCTATCTCGGAGTCCTGACCGCTACCCGATCGCACCCCTTTGCTCAGGGTGCTGCGACACGGCTACGAACTCCCAAACTCGCCCCAGTGGCCGAAGGGCTCGGCAGAAGGCTGGCTCGCTCCGAGCGATCGTCGTCCCTCTACCACGCCTGGCTGCTCCTGGGCGACGCTCACCCGGAGGGAGCGGATGCCCGACGGCGGCTGGTACGAGAGCTGAAGCGGGGAAAACGCGCACGCTCTTTGTTGGAGATCGGCTTTCGACCCGTCCGTGAATGGCCGCTTTGGACCGCCCCGTTGCGCCAACCAGAAGAGATGTTGCTGGCGCTCGGTCTATGGGCCGAGGGGGCTCCGGCGGTCCGCAAACACTTCCCCCTCGATGACCCCTCGCTGGGGCTCACCGCCAGCCGTCTGTTATCGCAAGCCGGAGCGCACCGCGATTCGCTGAGGATCGCGGAGATCCTGGAAGACGGCGCCGAGGACACGCTACCAGCCGGCCTGCTACCCGTCGACCTTCTGCGCCTTCTCTTCCCGCGACCGTACGCCACCCTGATCACGCAAGAGGCAGCAAACTACGCGATCGATCCGGACTTGCTGACGGCTTTGATCCGAGAAGAGAGCCGCTTCGACCCCCTGGCCGTTTCGGGCGCTTCAGCACGCGGATTGACTCAGTTGGTCCTTCCCACTGCAAGCCGATTGGCGCCCGCCTTTGGGCGCCGGCGAATCTCCGCCGCGGAACTTCACGACCCAGAAGTCTCGATCGCTCTCGGGGCCGCGTACTTGAGCGAGCTCGGACAACGGTTTGATGAATTCACACCCGAGGTCGTCGCCGCGTACAACGCCGGAGAGCGCCAGGCCGAGCTCTGGCTTAGCTACTGCTACAGCAGACAGCCGGAGGAGTACCTGTCCAAGGTGGGCTTTCCGGAGACCCGCGCATATCTGGGACGGGTGCTCTCAACCCGCCAGCAATACGCCAGCCTCTACGGCAACGACGCCGACTGAGAGCTAATCCACCCTGAAGACGGTCTTGCTCGGCATCTCGTCCAAGGGCCGGTCGAAGTAGTCCTGGACATCGGCCTCGCGCCAGAGCTCCTCTGTCCAACGATCGATCTCCTCGTTGAGGCGAGCTTCCTTGAGCACTGCGCGCACCTCCTCGCGGACCGACTCGAGCGACGGTACGCTACTGCCACTCGCGCGCAGCTGCTCTGTCAACGGACCATCGTAGTAGGCCCTGATCTCATCTCGCCCCACAAAGATCCGGGGGCCCAGCCGTTCCTCGACAAAGGTCAGCACCATGATCTGACGCGCCACGAGCTGGCGCACTCCGTCCTCATCGAGACCCAACTTCGCGAGTCGCTGTCGAAAAGCCTGCTCGCTGGGAAAGCGCTCTCTGATTCCGAGAAAACCCTTCTCGACATCGGCAAGCGAGATCTCGGTGAAGCCAAAACGGTCGATTTCGTGAAATCGCAGACGCTCCTCGATGAGTTGATCCAGGACACTCCGTCGGAGCGCCGCTTCCTCGTTGTCTTCAGAGCTCACTTCTCCCTCACCCGCCTGGGCGCCAAAAACACCGAGACCAAGAACCCGATCCACGTCCGAAGCCAGGATCGGATCTTCGTCTACGACCGCGAGGATGCGATCGAGCACCTGGTGCTCGGGCTCGGACGGATCGATCGACCGCGGGGCCGTCACTTCTTGCGCGGCCGCTGCGCCCCCGGTCAGCGCCAGCGCAGCCATCGCAAGAGCGAACGTGGTCACGACCCGTTGGCGCAGCTTCATCGAGGCCGCATGCTAGCATGACCCTTCCTCGGCAGCCCGTGCCAGAACACACCTGTCCGGGACCCAAATGACCACCCAACTGACCGTCGGACTCGCGCAGCTCGACTCTCGCCTCGGACAGATCGAAGTCAACCTGGGGTGCCACCTCGAATGGATCGAGCGCGCCCGTGAGAAGGGCGTCGAACTACTGATCTTTCCGGAGCTCTCGCTCACCGGCTACCGTCTTCTTCATCTGACGGGTCGCGTGGCGCTTCGCCGCAATGCGCCTCAGATCGAGCGGCTGGTTCAGGCCGCAGGCCGCATGTCGATCATTGTGGGAATCGTCGAGGAGGACGACAAAGGCGTTCTCTACAACAGCTCTCTGCTGATTCACGGAGGCCAAGTCAACCACGTACATCGCAAACTGTATCTGCCGACCTACGGCATTTTCCAAGAGGGGCGTTTCTTTGGCCCCGGAGACACGCTCGAGTTGGCCCAGACCGACAACCGCCACCTCGGGATGTTGATTTGTGAGGACCTCTGGCACCCCCATCTGGCGCGCAGTCTGGCCATTGCCGGAGCCAAGATGTTGACGGTTCTCTCGGCCGGGCCGGGCCGGGTGGGCTCGGGCAACGTACCCGAAAGCCACCGCGACTGGGAGTCGCTCACCCGCTCCACGGCCCTGGTCAACACCTGCTGGGTCCTATACTGCAATCGCGTCGGCTGGGAGGAAGGCTCCTTCTACACGGGGGGCAGTCATATCGTGAGACCCGGAGGTGAGGTCATGGCCAGGGCGCCCTATCTAGACGAGCATCTGCTGGTGGCCGAGATCGACTTGCGCGAAGTCGACCGCCTGCGCTGGCGCTTGCCTCTGGTTCGCGCGGTACGTACCGACATCAAGGGCGCTCGATGATTCGCAAGGAGGAAATACGAAAGAGACTCGAGCTCAATGCCGAGCTCGCGGTGGCCGTGCTCGAGTCCTTCATCCGCGATGCCGCCCGCACCGCCGACGCGCAGGGAATGGTCGTCGGGCTCAGTGGTGGGGTCGATTCGGCGTTGTCAACCGCGCTGGCGGTTCATGCGCTCGGTCCCGAGAAGGTGCACGCTTTTTTTCTTCCCTACAGCGCCTCGACTTCCGAGTCCAGACGAGACGCCGAGGCGACCGCCGAGAGCCTCGGGGTCGATCTTCCGGAGATCGACATCACATCGATGATCGACCCCTATTTCGACAAATACGAGCCCGACGCCGACCGCTTGAGACGCGGCAACAAAATGGCTCGCGAGCGCATGTCGATCCTCTTCGATCAGGCCAAGAAGAAAGGCTGCCTGGTGCTCGGCACTTCCAACAAAACCGAGATCCTCCTCGGCTATTCGACGATCTTCGGGGACAACGCGAGCTCGATCAATCCCCTTGGCGATCTGTACAAACAGCAAGTATGGCAGCTAGCCAAGCATCTCGACCTGCCTTCGGCCGTCATCGACAAGAAACCTTCGGCCGACCTCTGGCCGGGACAGACGGACGAGGACGAACTCGGATTCGAGTACGCGTTGGCAGATGAGGTGCTCTATCTGATGTTCGACCGTGGCCTGGCTCCCGACGAGGTCGTTGCGCGCGGTTACGAAGCGGCGGTCGTCGAGAAGATCCAGGAGCTCGAGCAACGCAATCGCTTCAAACGGCGGTTGATGCTCGTCGCCCGCTTGTCGGGGAGCGCCATCAACCTAGACCGAGAGATTCCTCGGGACTGATCTCTGCGACAAGTCGCAATGTCCGGCAGGCTGCTTCTCGTTTCTACGCCCATCGGAAACCTGGAGGACCTGACCCCTCGCGCCCGACGCGCATTCGAGGAAGCCCAGGTCATCGCCTGCGAAGACACCCGGGTGACCGGACGGCTGCTCCAACGCCTGGGCATCAAGAGGCGTCTCGTATCGCTCCATGAGCACAACGAAAGATCCCGTGTCCCCGGCCTCCTCGAAGAACTGCGCGCCGGCAACACCGTGGCCGTGACCACAGACGCCGGCACGCCTTTGGTATCGGATCCGGGATTCGTCCTCGTCAGAGCCGCAGCGCGTGAAGGGACCCGCATCGAACCGATCGCCGGACCCTCAGCGATCCTCGCCGCACTGGTGGCTTCGGCCCTACCGCCCCACCCGTTCACATTCGCGGGATTTCCGCCACCAAAAACCGGCAAACGGCGCAAATTCTACCGTCGCTTCGCGCCGCTCGAGCACACGCTGATCTTCTTTGAATCACCGCACCGGATCGTCGCGAGCCTCGAGGACGCTCGGACGGAGCTGGGAGATCGGCCGGCCGCTCTTTGCCGTGAGCTCACCAAGCTGCACGAGGAAACACTGCGGGGAACGCTGTCCGAAGTCCATCAAGAACTGGCCGCAAGAAGCTCGATCAAGGGCGAACTGACGCTGGTGGTTCAGGGCGCCGGGAATGCCAATGCGACTCCGGAAGACACCGGAGCCGGAGGGTGATCCTCGGTCCCCGCGGTGCGGAGCGACGGAAGCGGGAACCCGTCGAGTCCACGAGGCGGACACGGACCGCCTCCCCACCGCGACGGCGCCGATCCATCATGGTGTTCCCGTAGGAACGCCCCCGATCAACCGATCAGGGGAGGAGCGACGATGGACCGGCGCTCAGGAAGGTGGAACTCAGTCCCAGTCGGACCAGAGGTAACCGTTTTCCGTGAACCATGCCTTGAGAAAAGACCACATCTCTTTGTTTCCTCCACAGTACGTGACTTCGCGTTTCACTCCCCTAGTCAGCACGGTCCGTGCCAGCGGTCTTTGCAGATGTGTATGCATCTCTTTGTCTTTTTTGATCGATAGTTAGATGCGTAACAGCCAAGAGAAGTATTGGCGGCCACACCGTTTTTGCG
>JAOTZA010000348.1 GCA_029861655.1 Acidobacteriota bacterium
GAGCGCATGCAAGGGCTTTGAGAGTCCGATTGTAGACCCGGCGCGAGAGAAACCGAGGCGCGTGCCTCTAGGTTACCGGAGTCCGAGTAGCGCGCGCCGTGCCCTGCGGAGACTCCCGCCGGGACGCAGCCGCTTGTACAGCGGAGCGAGGCAACCCGCGTAGCGCTTCCACTGCGCGGGCTCCGGTCAGCTTTTCGACTGAGCAGCCGCCAGTCTTCTGAGCTCGCCACGGTCGATCTTTCCGAGATGAGTCCGTGGAAAGTCGCCGAGAAAGATCACTCTGCGGGGGTGCTTATACGGTTGTAGGTTTTCGAGGACAAACTGTTTGAGCTCATTGGCGAGTTCCGTTTCGATGCCCGTCTCGACTCCTTGGCTGTCCTTTCGCACCACAAAAGCGCAGGGCTTGGTCAAACCGTCCTCGTCGTCGACGCCGACCACTGCGCACTCGCTCACCGCAGGGTGTCGCATCATGCAGCTCTCGACCTCCTGCGGCACCAGCCACTTGCCGCCCACTTTAAGGACGTCGTCGCCCCGGCCGCAATAGGTAACGTAGCCTTCACTGTCTCGGCTTACCAGGTCGCCGCCCACAAACCATCCGCCGCGGAAAGCCGCCGCTGTCTTTTCCGGGTCGTTCCAGTAACCGAGTGCCAGCGATTCTCCCCGCACCCACAGCCGTCCGACCTCCTCATTCGGGAGACTTCGACCCTCGTCGTCGCGAACATCGAGTTCGAACCCCGGTATCACTTGGCCCAGGGTTCCCGGTCGTACGGCTCCGGGAAGGTTGGAGACAAAAATGTGCCACATCTCGGCGGTGCCAAGGCCGTCAAGAAGCTCGACGCCAAACGTGTCTTTCCATTTCTGGTAGAGCGGCGCCGGAAGCGCCTCGCCCGCCGAAGTGGCGAAGCGGAGTGATTTCAGGTTCTGTGATCCGGCTTCGGGGTGGTTGAGCATCTGGTTGACCATGGTTGGGACATTGACCAGTACGGTGGGTTGGTGTCTGTGAATCTTGTCGAAGAGCACCTCAGCCGTGGGCCGCTCCGGAAAGAGGACCGCCGAGCCTCCGACCGAGAAAGGAAACAACAGGTTCGAGCCCGTCGCGTAGCCAAAGAAGAGTTTGGGCACCGAGAGCGTGATGTCATCTTTGTCGAATCCGAGCGCCCGTTTTGCGTAAAGCTCGGTGGTGTTGGCAAACGAGCGGTGGGTCTGAACCACGGCCTTGGGGCGTCCGGTGGTGCCGCCCGAGAAGAGCCAGATCGCTGGGGCATCGCGATGAGTCGGGAACATCCGGAGCTCGTCACCGCCGGCCGCCGGCGAGCGCGCCTCCATCGAGTCGAAGCGCTCGTGTTTCGTCCCCTCTCCTTCACCGCAGAGCAAGAAGCGTGTCCGGTTTTCCCCTCCGTGGGCGGCCCGTTCGAAGCCCGGAAGGGCTTCTGGGTCGAGGACGGCGCAGCTGGCGCGACTCGAGTCGATCAGATGGGCCAGCGAGTCGGCCTCGAGCGTGGGATTGACCATCACGACGACTGCGCCGATCTGGAGGATTCCGAAGAGGGCTCCCACGAACTCCGCCCCGTCAGGGAGGGCCACGAGTACCCGGTCCTCCGGCTCGACCCCAAGGGACTGGAGACACCTGCTAAACGCGGTGGCGAGCGTCTGCACCTCGGCGTAGGTGAGATCTCCGGAATCGAGGCGCAGCGCCACCCGGTCGCCGAGGCCTTCTGCGATCCTCCGATGGAGGAAGTAGTCGGCGATGTTGAAGGTCGCGGGGGGCTCGAAAGACATCGGACTCGATTCTAGCGTTGCCGGAGCGGCGAGCGAGCTACACTCTCGAGGTGAGCCGCCAGTCAAGAGCTGCCTGGTCCGGAGTGTTGCTTGTTGCCGTTCTGGCGGCGTGTAGTGAGATAGAGCCGGCTCGCTTCGAGGCTACCGACCAATCGAGTGGAACTCAGGCCCGCCTTCAGGCTGTGAACGCGGTGACCGAGCAGGTGGTGTGGGCGAGCGGGTTGGAGGGCACGGTTGTTCGCACAGTGGATGGCGGGACGACCTGGGAGGTGCTGCCGGTCGCCGAAGCTGAGTCTCTTCAGTTCCGCGATGTGCACGCGTTCGATTCCGAGAGAGCCTATCTGTTGAGTGCCGGTGACGGCGAGCAGTCGCGAATTTACAAGACCGAGGATGGCGGCGCCAGCTGGACCCTGCAGTTTCTCAACCTCGAGCCCGAGGGGTTTTTGGATTGCTTCGATTTCTGGGATCCCGACACGGGCATCGCTTACGGCGACTCCGTGGACGGAGAGCTCTTCCTGCTTACAACGTCGAACGGTGGTGAGACCTGGGGTCGCGTTGCGCCGGCCTTGTTACCTCGCGCCGGCCCGGATGAGGGCGGGTTTGCCGCCAGTGGTACCTGTGTTGGGACGAGAGCCGGTGGGAGGGTTTGGGTTGGGACTGGGGCTGGTGGCAGTGCACGCGTCCTGCGCAGTTCCGATTTCGGTCGTAGCTGGGAGTTTGGAGAAACGCCGATCGTTCGTGGAGAGGCGGCGGGGGTCATGTCCGTCGTCTTCTTCGATAACCGCATCGGGGTGGCGGTGGGAGGGGACCTGGGACAACGCGAGAAGCGGACAGCAAACGTAGCGACCACGCGTGACGGTGGCAAGACCTGGGATGCGGGGGGACCTTTGCGGTTCCCAGGGCCGGCCTATGGTAGCGCCGTCTCCCGCAGGTACGGTCGCCGGCGGCCGGCAATGCTTCTTGCGGCTGGTCCGGCGGGACTCGATCTCTCGCTGGATCGAGGGCAGACCTGGCAAGCCGTCAGCGACGACGAGTACTGGTCGGTCGATTTCGGTGGCGACAGCGTGTTCTGGGCGGTGGGGCCCGTAGGAAAGATCACGAGGTTCGTCCGCCCTGCGGACTGACCCTTTGACAAGGGACCGGCCGATGAGCGGCACTTTGCGGCCGGCGGCAAAGCCCCGCACGATCGAACGGTCACGCCGGCAGAAGGCGCTCAGCAGGCCGGCACGACCCGCAAGCGGTCGCGAAACGCTTCATTGCGGATCCAAGCATCCAGGGCCAGGGCCACTTCGTCTGGCAGGTCCAGGAATCTCAACCCCATCCCGGGGCCCAACCGATCGCCTTTTGAGTAGTCGCGTTTCCACACGACTTCGCACCGGCACTCTGTCATCCCGCTCGGGGTCTCCGGAAATGGGATCTCGAGGAGGTAACGACTCCCCGGGTCGCGGGGGCTTGTGGCGGCGATACGCATCCCGCTGGCGCTGATGTTGTGGGCATAGCCGAAGAAGGTTCGAGGCGTCCCGTTCTGGACCTTGAGCACGGTCAGGGGACGATCGAGGTCCTTGCGGAGTAGGGGGTGCGGTGTGCAGTCGCTTGCCCGAGTCGTTGCTTGCTTGGTCAATCCCGGTTCCTTTGAAGGTTGCATAGGTATGTGCATTTGGCACTCCTAGAATC
>JAOTZA010000349.1 GCA_029861655.1 Acidobacteriota bacterium
AGCCGCCCGCGAGGAGCTCTTCGTCTACCTCTCCAACCCACAACCACCAGGGACACTTTCCCTCGGCAGTTAAGAGGACCTATTGCCTCGGCTTAAACAGACCCGAGCAGCCGTCGGGGCGCCAGGTTTCCCGATCACTCAGCTTGAGGATCGAGCCGGACGGCCGCAGCCGCGCGGAGCTCTTCGGCCCGACGGGCTTGTCGACGGGCACCCTCCAAGTCTCCCGTCTTGGCAAGTGCCTGAGATAATTCCTGTCGGGCTTCGGAGTACATGCGCGCCAACTCAGCTTCGGCCCTATCCTGGGCCGTTCGCTCGGGTCCGAGTCGCTTCACAGTTACCGGCTCGGTCCGCAGTGAGTCCTCGATAAAGCGGGCGACAAACCGCCAATCCTCGACTCTTCCGGAAGCGCTGGCAGCCCTGACGAGATAGGACCGGCTGGGGGTGTAGAAGATCGTGAATGATCCGTGATAGTAGGCCGCGCTGATCAGCGGGTGGTCGATGGGTTTTGCCGTCGACAGCATCACCAGGACAAGGCCAGCGCAAGCGAAAGCAAGCCGTTTCCAATCGCATGAGATCAGCCAACCAGCAATGCTGACGAGAGCCACGGCCGCAAACGGCACGAGCGCGCTCGCCAGCGGGGCGCGGAACCGCGACAGTCCGTAGAAGAGCAGGAGCGGCGCCAAGTGAGTCAGCACCAGCAGATAGAGAGTCGCCAATGACCAGGCTCTTCGAACACCCAAGACGAGACCCAGGAGTCCCATCGGAGCCAGGAACCAAAACGTGATCGGCAAGTAGCGGAGGACCGCGGAGTGCAGCCGAGCATAGTAGAAGTTGGTGTTGTTGGGCTTCTCGTACCAGTGGCCGGCGAAAACGAACTTTCCCCACAGTTGCTTGATCCAGCTTAGGGCGCTCGGATGGGTTTTCAGTGTTTCGACAACCGTGGGCCCAAAGTGGCCGTCGGTCTGCGCGAAGATGGCGGGCACGAAGTATTCGCTGATGCTGAATCCGGATTTGGGCCGGTAATCCACCGTGTTGGCGCAAGCGAAGGTGATCGCCCCGACACTCGTGGATGAGGTCAGCGGTGCGCCGACCTTGGCGTTGCGCACGACCAGCGGGATCAGAACGAACAAGGTACTCCCTGCGAGCGCCAGGGTAGGGAGGATCAGCCGTTTGGGCTGTTCCCGAAAACGATAGAAAAGGAGGGCCACGAAACCTAGTCCGAGGCTCGCAAAGGTCGATTTGAGCAGCATCGCGAGCCCCAGGGCCGCACCGGTGATCCCCCACCTCCAGGTTGTTTGTCGAGCAAGCGCCTGGTCTGCCAGGTACACCAACAAGACGCCAAAGAACAAGATCAACGCGCTTCGCAGAAGGACCGTCTCATAGAACAGCATCGGTGCGCACAGAACCGCGAGAAAACCGGACACGGTTCCCACCAGAGCGCCAAAGTGGCGGTAAGCGATGAGGAAGATGAGCGCGTTGGCCAGGGCCCCCAAGGCCAGCTGCCAGGCAAACACCCAGCGTGGATCGTGTCCCAACATTTTGTAGGTGAGCGCCACGGAGTACGGGTAAAGCGGTCCTTGATGCAACCTTTTGCCGCCGTACCATCGGTCCCAGAGGGCGCGCGAAGCCTCTGGATCGTCGGGGTCGGCAACGCGCCTCCCCAGCACCTGGAGGGTCTTTTCAGGGTATCGTCGGATGAATTCTCGAGAGAGTCGTTGGTGCCAGGGGCTATATGGATGAAGAGAGCGATCCGTCAGCACATCGCCTTCCGAGATGGTGCGAGCCCAGAGGTCGAAGAAGTGCATGTCCGTCCCGTGCCAGCGGTGGAGCCAGAATGACGGACCCTTGTTGAGCTCGACAAAGGCCACCATCCGGAGGGCCACGGAGAGCACCAAGACAGTGCCCAAGACCCAAGAGCGACGGCGCGAGAGCCAGCCTTCGATTCTCTGAAACGGTGGGTGCGGCAAAGCTTCTGACGAGCGGACCGGTTTCTCGAGTATAGCCGAGAGATTCGAGCTCGGCAGAGGCCATGGGTCGCGGAGCCGCGAGCGTGCGGCGCTCTTCTCTACCTCGCCGGCCCTCCGCTGGCGTCATCTGCGACGCGGGAGCCCTCCGGCCCGGCCTCCCCGCGACGTCCACGCGAGCCAGTAGACTCGGGCGGCAACATGAGCGACCTGATCCTTCCCGCGGTGACCTTGTTCCGATTCAACTCCGAGATGTTGTCGGTGGGTCTTGCCGATCTCGACCACAAAGACGCGGTGCATCGACTGAAGAAAGGAGACGGGAGCTCCATCGCCTATCTGGTCGGGCACATCGCCTCCTCGCGCTATGGGCTGCTCAAGACGCTAGGCGGGGCAAAAGAGAACCCCTACGGAGAACTCTTTGGGGCGGGGGTGGGTTCCAAAGACGGCTCCGAGTACCCGCCGATCGAGGTACTGCGAGCCGGTTGGGACACCGCGGCGGAAGAGCTTCACAGGGCTCTCGATCTCTTGACCGACGAGGATGCGCTCCGCGACGACGAGGGCGGGTTCCCGATCCCGGATCAGACCCTGCGAGGCCGCTTGACCTTTATCGCCTGGCACGAGTCGTACCACATCGGCCAAATCGGTATCCTGCGCACCGAACTAGGCTATCCGTCGATGAGGAAGGCCCTCTACGCGGCGCGGCGCGCGCAGTAGAGAATCACGCCAGTTAGCCGGTTTGAAAGCTGGTTAAGTAGAATGCGCGCGGCCCGCTGTCTTCCTTCGCCGCCTGCTTGTCTGAATCGCCACGTTCATAAGGGAACCGCCATGTCCATATGCCCAAAAGTTCTTGCAATTCTGATCGCGCTAGCCAGCATGAATGCCATCAATGCTTCCAGTGAAATAAAAACGCGGGAAGAGATCAGCCATGAAGCCAAATCGAAAGCGCCCCATATCTCTCCGCAACAACTCTCCGGCTACCTATCTGGCACAGACCCCTTTATCCTGCTGGATATTCGCACCGAAGCAGAATACCAGGCGGGTCACATTCAGGGCGCTCAATGGTTTCCCAGGGGTCGCCTGGAGTTCTACATCCAGGACCGCATAAAAGACCCCGATTCAAGAGTTGTTCTCTACTGTCGCTCCGGTGGTAGATCGGCACTAGCAACCCTCACCATGAAAGATATGGGCTATACCAACGTGGTCGATCTCAGTGGCGGATTTCAGGAGTGGGTTGCCCAGGGCAATACCTTCTTCAACCTGCATGGCGAAAACAAGGTCGTGTCTTATCAAAAGAAAGAGTCGCGTTAGGGGCGCCAGATCATCGGGATTGGCTGCAAGCTGAAGGCGGATCTTCAATCCGGCTTCAGATCCCCGAGAGCCCACCCTCTCCGCCGGATGCGACCGGCGGGAACGTTTGGCGGAGAGGGTGGGATTCGAACCCACGGACCGCTTGCACGGTCAACGGTTTTCGAGACCGCCCCGTTCGAC
>JAOTZA010000350.1 GCA_029861655.1 Acidobacteriota bacterium
TTTCCGGAGTGAGCCGGTTTGGGATCACCAGCTGCTCGGGGTCGAGGCCACGCTCCTGGATAGCCCGCAAGAGGACTTCTTCCCCCATCATTCTCGGGGGACTCGATACACAGGCCAGGCTCAGTGAGACGGCGGCGGCAACCCAGAACGGAGTCGAAGACCCTAAGGGTCGAACAGTTTGCCCTGAATCCGAAATGGTGCGAAACATGGCCGGCAGCGAATCTCCCCCTTCAGTCGCCATCTAATTGTACGCAAGGAACAGGGCAACGTTTTGCTCCAGCCGGCCACATGAATGCGGGGACGGGCTCGCCTCGCGAGATCTTCACTCGTGCCCAAAGTCAAGCCGGTGTCGTCGGGTTCTTCACTCGCAGCAAACCTCTGACCTCGAGATCTAGCTGGGCACCCCGCGCGGTCTCGCTCATCGCTTCCTCGAGCGCCGTCAACACCGGTTCGATCCGGTTGGTTGGTGGCACTCGGACGTCGAGGGCGCCGTCATAAGTCACCACCGTGAAGAACGCCGGGTAGACTCGGCACCGATCTTTGCGAATTGTCTCCTCGTGCGTACCCAGATTTCAGCAACTCCCGCCATCTGGTTGAAGCGCTGTTTCGGCGTCTTGCTCCTGTCGGTGTTTGCTGCCGGTTACATAAGGGCGGGAGAGGAATCCGTCCAGGACGAGGAATCGGCAGTAGAGGCGAGCGAGCCTGGTTCCGACCTGCCGCACCGCTATCGTGAGTGGCTCGACCAGGTTCAACACCTGATCTTCCCCGAGGAGAGCCGCTACTTTCTTTCGTTGAGCGAGAACTTTCGCCGTGAAGCGTTCATGGAGAAGTTCTGGCTGGTGCGGGACCCGGAGCCACGAACCGTGTACAACGAACTCGAGCGACGTTGGAGCACGTGGATATCCCGCACACTCTCTACATATGGCTCTTTCGAGGATCCGCGGGCACAGGTCCTTCTTCTCAACGGCCCACCGGGCCGATTCGAACTGCCCAACGGTCGCGTCGTCTCGAAGTGCCTGCGCGCAAAAGAGCATGTCGAAGTTTGGTTCTATGGTGGCAGCGAGAGGACGCCGCAGCGTTTTGTGGTGGTTTTCTTCCAGCCACGCCTGCCGATTGACGAGCCGTATCGGGTGTTACGGCCAGCGGACCGGCTAGAGCCGCGCCGGCGGAAAAAGTACGCGAGTACTCGCATCCTAGATCTATGTGATAGCGATCTCTATTCTTCGGCCCTTGGTTTCATTCGCTCGGACCCGATGTCTTACAACCGGCTCCTAGACACCATCTTGTCTCGGCCGCGCCCCGACTCGGAAGAGTGGGTCGCCACCTTTGCCGCGATGACCACCGATCTGCCACCGGATGCCGATGTCTTTCCGGTCGATCTCGAATTCGCGTTTCCGGGGAGAAACCAGCACCGAACCGCTGTTCAGGGCGCGGTGACGTTTCCCGCGGCTGAGGCGGGCGCACTGGAATCGCAACAGGGCGCACTCTACGGTTTTCTTCTCACCGGGGAGGTGATCCGCGAAAACAGGCTCTTCGAGAGCTTTCGCTACCGCTTCGATGTTCCGGGCGATGAAGATCTCTTCACGATTCCCCTGGTGTTTCAGAGATATCTCAGGCCCGGGGGAGCGGAGATACGGCTCAAGATCGAAGATCTTCACGGTGGCCGGTTTGCGCACTCGCGGCGCCTGCTGGACATTCCGGCCGCTGAGCGGTTGGCCTCCGTGCGCCAGGAGACGGATCTTCCTTTTCTTCACCTTCTCGGCGAAGCCAACGCAGCGGCCGAGCGTGGTCAGCACACTATCCGCCTGGTGCCTCCGGCGCTCGACGAGATCCAACTTGGGATGGTGCGTTTTACCGCAATCGGATCGAGTGAGTTCGACCGTGTAACCTTTTTTCTCAATGACCGGCCGATCTTGACCAAGACCCGACCGCCGTTTAGCGTCGAACTGAGTCTTGGACGAAGCGCCGCCGCCCATCGGTTGCGGGTCGTCGCCCTGGACGAAGCGAAAGTCGAACTCGCCAGCGACGAGATCCTGGTTAACCAGGGCGGTCAACGGTTTCGTGTCCGCCTGGCCGAGCCCCGGCCCGAACATAGATACGAGCGTAGCGTTAGCGCGGTGGTTCTAGTCGACCTTCCGGATGGAGAGGCCCTGGACCGGGTCGAGATCTTTCTCGACGAGCAACGCGTGGCCACTCTCTATCAACCTCCATTTGTGCAGCCGTTGCTACTGGCCGGTGAGAAGCTCGCCTATGTCCGTGCAGTGGGCTATCTGCGCGACGGGAACACTTCGGAGGATCTTGTCTTCATCAACACACCCGAATACTTCGAGCAGGTCGACGTCCAGTACGTCGAACTCTATGCGGGCGTGTTCAGCAAGGGTGGACGGTCGATTCTGGATCTCGCCCGCGAGGAGTTCAGCGTCATTGAAGACGGTGCCGAGCAGGAAATTCGACGATTCGAGTACGTCCGTGATCTTCCGATCCACGCGGCCCTGCTGATCGATTCCTCGGCGTCGATGAGGGGGAGCCTCGAGCGAGCCTCCGAGGCCGCTCTCGAGTTTGTCGAACGGACGATCGAAGAGAAAGACCGCGTTGCGCTTCTGTCGTTCGCCCAGCGGCCGAAGATCGAGGCCAGGTTCACCAACCAGGTTCTCGAGATCTCCACTGCGCTTGCCGGTCTGCGCCCGATCGGGTCGACGGCTCTCTACGACAGCCTGATTTTCGCGCTCAACTACTTTGACGGGATCAAAGGTCAAAAGGCCCTACTCTTGCTGTCGGACGGCAAAGACGAGTCGAGCCGATTTGATTTCGAGTCGCTCCTCCAGACCGCCTTTCGGGCCGGGGTCACGATCTACGCCATCGGCCTGGATGAAGCGGCTCGAGACAAAGAGGCGAGCAAGATCCTGACCCAGGTTGCCGAGGAAACCGGAGGGCGAGCCTTTTTCATCGAGGATCTCGCCGAGTTGGGGCCGATCTATGAATCGATCCAGGATGAGCTGCGCTCACAGTATTTGATCGCGTATCAGTCGTCGAGCACCAAGGACGCGGCGGAGTTTCGGGCGATCCGAGTCGAGGTCGAGCGCAAAGGGGTCGAGGTGCGGACGCTCAGCGGCTACTATCCGTAAGGCCAGAACCGCAAACAAGTCCAGGGCCAGAGCACGAACCCTGCGGCCCACCCGGAGTCTCCGCAGGGCACGGCTTCTCCCTAGTGGTTTTGTCGGCGGCTCTGTCCTCCCGAGGTTCTGCTCATGGCCCTCATCCGCCGGGAGCGATGACCGGTGGTTGGTGAGCCCGCGGTCGGCCGAGGACTCCTCTTCTGCTCGTCCCTTCGCGAGCGTGCTCGCGATTAGGTCCTCGCTTGGCGGGCTATTCGCAGAACTCGGCTCGGACAGAGTCCGCCGACTGAGACCGGTAAGCCCAGAGCTTGGATACGGTTCTTCCGGCCGGCGTC
>JAOTZA010000351.1 GCA_029861655.1 Acidobacteriota bacterium
CCGCACCCGTCTTTGTAGCGGTCGACCTCCGTGTCGACCGAACACGCCCCAGCCCACGACGGTCGAGACAGTGCTCGACCGCTACAACCAGAAACGTGGCGCCCAACGTATCGGCGTCTCTGCCCGCGCCCGTCTTTGTAGCGGTCGACCTCCGTGTCGACCAATCCCGTGCGTTTGTAGCGGTCGACCTCCGTGTCGACCGAACACCCCCCAGCCCACGACGGTCGAGACAGCGCTCGACCGCTACAACCACAAACGTGGCGCCCAACGTATCGGCGTCTCTGCCCGCGCCCGTCTTTGTAGCGGTCGACCTCCGTGTCGACCAATCCCGTGCGTTTGTAGCGGTCGACCTCCGTGTCGACCGAACACCCCCCAGCCCACGACGGTCGAGACAGTGCTCGACCGCTACAAAGAGGACCGCAAGCTCGATCGCTACAACATCTGCACGCTTCAGCCCAGCAACGATTCGAGCGGTCGATGGTCGCGGCCTTGCGACTGGGCGACCGGGGCACAGGTGATGTGCCCCTGGAAGGTATTGACACCCTCGGCCAGACCGGGGTCGGCCAGGGCCTTTTCCAGCCCGTTGTTGGCCAGCGACAACATGTAGCGCAGCGTCGCGTTGTTGAGCGCGAAGGTCGAGGTCCGCGGCACCGCACCAGGCATATTGGCGACGCAATAGTGGAGCACGTTGTCCACTTCGTAGACGGGGTCCGAATGCGTCGTGGCCCGCGTAGTCTCGAGGCAGCCCCCTTGATCCACGGCCACATCGACGACGACCGAGCGTGGTTTCATCTCGCCGAGCATCTCGCGGGTGACCAGCTTGGGGGCCGAATAGCCCGGAATCAAAACGGCGCCAATCAGTAAGTCTGCGCGGCTCATGGCCGCCTGCAGGTTGTGCCGGTTGGACGCCAGGGTGACGACAGAACCTCCGAAGATGTTGTCCAGAAACCGCATCCGATGCGGGTTGGTCTCGAGTACCGCGACACTGGCGCCCAAGCCGTGGGCGATCTTGGCGGCGTTCAGACCCACGATGCCGCCACCGATGATGACCACATCACCTGGTGGCACACCCGGGACCCCCGAAGGCAGGGTTCCGCGGCCGCCATAGGGACGTTGCAGGTAGTAGGTGCCGACCAGAACCGCCATCCGCCCCGCTACCTCGGACATCGGCGTCAGAAGGGGGAGGCTGCCGCTCTCGTCGGTGATCGTCTCGTAGGCGATTCCGGTGACCTTGCGCTCGAGCAAGGCGTCGGTCAGCTCGGGAAGCGGCGCCAGATGGAGGTAGGTGAAGAGGATTTGCCCTTCCCGCATCCGCGGGTACTCCGCTGCGATCGGCTCCTTGACCTTGACGATCATCTCGGCGTCACCCCAGACCTCGTCGGCGGTCTCCGCCAATCCGGCTCCTACTGCCAGGTACTCCTCGTCGCTGATCCCGCTCCCTTCTCCGGCGCCCCTCTGCACGACAACGGTGTGGCCGCCTGCAACCAGTTCACGAGCCGCCGCCGGGATCATTCCGACCCGGTACTCATGGTCCTTGACCTCCTTGGGAACTCCTACCAGCATGCTTCTACTAGCCGCCGTCCATGTCGATGTTGCCCTTAAAGAACGCCCCGTCCGAGATAACGACCCGCGGCGACGTGGCATCCCCCTCGAGGGTTCCCTTGGGCAGGATCTCGATCATCTCGTGTCCCTCAACATTGCCCTGCACTTTGCCGGCGACCCTCACCGAACTGGCCTTGATCTCGCCCCGGACCACGCCGGAAGACGCAACCACGACACCGTTCTTTAGATGGAGCTTACCCTCGATCTCGCCCTCTATGACTAGATCCGTGGTTCCGGTGATCTCACCAAAGACCTTAGAGCCGGCCGCAATATGAGTGGTCGCAGGTCGTCTTTCGCTGTTCATCATCTCCCCCATACAGAGCCCGAATCAGATCGTCGTTTTCGGCAGCACCGGGACCTTACTACCGGCGCTCGTGGCCGTCAAAGCCTGCTCGGGTGGGGCGCCTGCAAGCGTCTACCGGAGACTCCAGATCCGCCGGCCGGTCGGCGACCTTCACAGGGTCCGCGAGCCAAAAAAAAATCCAAAACTTAATCGAATCGAGATCTGTCGATATTCGACTATTTCTCTCTTTTCTAAGTGTCCACGAAGAAAGAGAATACCGTCTCGCGTCGCCCCGGATCGACAACTCTTGCCGCCCTTCTTGACCGGTCTGTGGAACGGTCCGCACTTGCCGTGTTGAACATTGCACAGACGCCGATACGCCAAATCCGGAGAATCCTAACTATGTCGGTTGCCTCCACTCAGCACACCCCAAGATCACCCAACTGGGAGTGGAAGCAGCGGGCGGTCATTGGAATGAAACCAAGGGTCCGTCGAGGAGAAGCGGTGCTTTCCGCAAACGCAAGACCCGCTCAGATTGTCTGTCTGACACTGTTCTTGACCTTAGGAGCCGTGGCCGGGGGCGCCAGCGAGCCTCCCTTTCTGGTCAAAGACATCCATCCAAGCGGCGACTCTTCTCCCGCAGAGCTGGTGACGATCGGCGAGACTACGTATTTCACTGCCATTGACGGTGCCAAGGGCGTCGAGCTATGGAAGACGGATGGCACCGAAACCGGCACGATGCTGGTGAAAGACATTTGCCCTGGGATTTGCAGCTCGGGGCCGCTCCTGCTCACGGCTCTCAACACCTCTCTCTTCTTTATCGCAGACGACGGATCGCTCGGCTACGAGCTGTGGAAGAGCGATGGCACCGCATCGGGCACGGTTCTGGTCAAGGATCTCTACCCCGGAAGTCCCAGCCCTGGGACCTCCGAGCTCACCGCAGCCGGCAATTTCGTCTTTTTCAACGGCGACAACGGGCCCAACGTCGGACGGCTCTGGAAAAGCGACGGGACGGCGGCCGGCACGGTCCCGGTTCGGGGCGAACTGCCCGGCCTGTCTCCGAGCTCGCTCACCGCGTTCGGCTCGACCATCTTCTTCTCCGGTGTCACGACCAACGGCCGCGAACTCTGGAAGAGCGACGGCACGTTAGGCGGTACGAGCATGATCAAGGACATCAACGTGGGGGCCGGTTCTTCCTTCCCCAACGGGCTGACGGTGGTTGGGAACACCGTTTTCTTCGCCGCCTGGACATTTACCGGCATGGAACTCTGGAAAAGCGACGGTTCCGCAGTTGGTACAGGACCCGTCAAAGACATCAATCCTGGCAGCGGTCATTCATGGCCATCATCGCTGGTTGAGGTCGGAGGCATGCTTTTCTTCGTAGCCGACGACGGGTCGAGCGGCGAGGAACTCTGGAAGAGTGATGGCAGTCTGAACGGGACAGTTCTCCTCAAAGACATCGATCCCGGCTCTGAGTCCTCCAACGCGACGCAGTTGACCTCAGCTAACGGGCTATTGTTCTTTTCCGCCGACGACGGCGTACTCGGTCAGGAACTCTGGCGCA
>JAOTZA010000352.1 GCA_029861655.1 Acidobacteriota bacterium
GCACCGCGATCCAGAGCGGCGCCGTCGGTGGAGGTTTCCTGGTGGTGTTCGATACCGACCGTTGGATCCGCAGGCTGGGCGCTCGCCTTGTCAACCTCCGCACTCGCTGGACGCGCTGCCCATTGGGCGACCAGGCCCAGTTCGTCACCCGAGACGCCTTCGAGGCTCTCGGAGGATTCCGCTCCTGGCCGATCCTCGAGGATCTGGACTTCATACGGCGGCTCAAGCGCCACGGACGAACCGCCTTGATCGAGAAGCCGGTCACGACCTCGGCGCGACGTTTCGAGAAACGCGGCACCCTGAGAACGATCGCGACCAACTGGCTAATCTGGCTTCTCTACTTTCTTCACGTTTCGCCACACCGGCTCGCGTGCCTGTACCGCAACGTTCGGTAACCGGCTAAGTCCTTCGCAGGGCGTGGACCGTGAACCCGTCGTTCTCGGAGGTGGGAAGAACCTGCCACTTGCCCAACCCGGCAACATGGCCGTCAAGGGGCGGCAGCAGGCTTTTTTCGAGCGTCACCAAGGTCAGTCGAGGGCGAGACGCCAGAAGCTCCGCGACAACCTCGTCGTTCTCCTCCGCTTCGATCGAGCAGGTGATCGCTATTAACAAACCGCCGGGGCGAACGCATTCCACGAGGCCCGCGAGCATCCGGAGACCCGCCTTTGCCAACCGCTCGAACTCTGCATCGCTCAACCGCCATCTGAGCTCCGGATGCCGCGCCAGGGTCCCGGTGCCCGAGCAGGGCAGATCCGCCACCACCCGATCGAAGCTCTCAGCGAACGGCGCCAACGCGGCGTCGGCCACTGTGATCGGAGTGATCCTGCCCAGACGCGACTGGTTCTCGCGCAACCTGCCAAGACGTCTGAGCGACCGATCGAGCGCCGTCACACGGATCGTCGCCCCGGTGGACGTCAGCGAAAACGACTTGCCACCCGGCGCCGCAGCCGAATCGAGGACACGCTCACCGCGGTCCGGCGGGGGAATCACAGCCGCCGCCTGGCTCGCCGCATCCTGGATGTAGAAGGCACCGCGGCGGAACGCCGGCGTAGCACGCGCTTCCCCCTCGACAACTTTCAGCCCCCGTGGTGCCAGTTCGGAGCGCTCACAGCGAACACCTTCCTCAGCCAGCTCGCGGATCAGAACCTCGGGCTCGTCCAAACAGAGAAGGTGAAGCGGCCGGCGCGTGTTGTTGGCCGCGAGTAGCGCGCGAGTGCGGCTCTCGCCCAGACACGCAATCCACCGACGCACCAGAAACTCGGGATGACTCTCTTCTATCGCCAGGCGTGCAATGGGGTCCTCGACATCCACTGGCCAGGCTTCGATCTGCCGTCCCGCAGCTACCCGTCTCAAAACCGCGTTGACAAAGCCCGCGGTGCCCCGGTGGCAGCCGCGGCGCCGCGCGTCAGCGACGGCTTCGTCCACCGCCGCGTGAGACGGTACACGGTCGAGAAAAAGCAACTGGTAGACACCCAGGCGAAGCGGCGACAAGGCCTTGCGGTCGATCTCCTCGACGGGTCTCCTGGCCGCAGCCTCGATGACCCAATCCAGACGCCGCAACCATCGCAGCGAACCCAGAACCAACTCACGGAGGAATCGTCGGTCCCGCGGATCCTCGCCGGCGGCGGTGGCGAGGAACGAATCGGCCGGAGCGCGCGAATCGAGAATCTCATCCAGGGCGCGCGCCGCCCGGGCCCTCACCGCTCGTTCAGAGCCCGAGCTCTGCTTCGGCTTGCTCACGTTGCGATCACAGGACCCGCTCGAAGGAGGCCCCGGCTTCAAGTCTCTCCCCGTTAGCAAACGTGCGTGCGTCGAGCGGGCGCCGCCCCGGTCTCTGGAGCGCCGTGATCTCGAGACGGGTTCCACCGCCGCACGCGACTCCGATCGCATCCGACACCACCACCACCGTACCGGGCTCAGCCGCTTCGGAATCTGGGGAAACGGCAGGTGACGCCGGCCGGCAAGCGACGATCTTGATCGGCTCGCCGCGAAGCCGGCCCCGCAGACCGGGCCAGGGTTGAAATGCCCGGAATCGGTCGTAGATCGCTCCCGAACCCAGCGACCAGTCAATCTCCGCGTCGCCCTTCTCGAGCCGTGGGGCGAAGGTGCTGAGGGAGTCGTTCTGCGCACGCTCGCGGATCGAGCCCGCTGCCAAGCCCTCGAGGGTCGCGACGATGAGATCGCCGCCGGTCGCCGCCAGCCGGCGGGACAACTCGGCCGCCGTTTCGTCAGCCCCGATCTCGACCTCGTTCTGGAGAAGGATGGGACCCGCATCGAGGCCCGCGGTCATCCGCATCGTCGTCACACCCGTGATCTTTTCTCCCGAGGCCACTGCCGCTTGGATGGGGGCAGCGCCCCGGTAGGCTGGTAGGAGCGATGCATGAAGATTCACTGAGCCTGCGACCGGAGCTTCGAGAAGCCGCACCGGGAAGATCTGACCAAAGGCGACCACGACCGATACCCAGGGACCAAGCTCCACGACCCGGTCGATAAAAGAGCTCGATCGGACCTTCGCGACCTGCTCCACCTCAAGTCCCAGCTCGGCGGCGCGCCGCGCCACCGGCGGTGCTTGTACCCGGCGCCCGCGTCCGACCGGCCGCGACGGCTGGGTCACGACCCGCGCCGGCGCCATCCCGGCCGCACACAGCGCCTGGAGAGTGGGTACGGCGAACTCGGGGGTGCCGAAGAAGACGATCGGGCCGGGAGGGCTCATCCAGTTGACGATAACCCAGGTCGTGGTACCAACGGCCTGCAGGCAGCTCCACTGCATTGATTCATGGGTACAATGTTCGTGAAGGGACCGCTACCGCTGATTACCGACAACTGCCGCGTTCCAGCCTCGCTTCTGGCTGCATTCTTGTTCGCCGCGAGCGCTGCCAGCTCATCGGTCATCGCCTTGACCACTACGGTCGAGGCCGCCTTCCGTGACGGTAACCTCGAACTGGGCGTCACGGTTCGTAACGACGGCGACGAGGCCGCCAGCTCGCTTCGACCCACGTTGCGATTCAGAGATCGAGGGGTCGACGGTGAGGTCCACTCTGCACTCGCACCCGGCGGGACCCTCGAGACGGCTTTGCGGCTCCCCCTCGATCGGTTGGGGCCCGGCCGATGGCCGTTTCGCCTCGACTTATCCTACGCGGACAACAACGCCCATCCCTTCAACGCGCTCCACGTTTCCACTTTCACGCTCGGTTCGGTGTCGCCCGAAGACGTTGAGCTGGAAGTTGTCGAGGTCCCACGGTTTTCCGAATCAGGTGAGCTGCAAGCCCACCTGACCAACTCGGGGACCGAGCGACGATCGGCGACTCTCTCGCTGCTCGTGCCGCCCGCGATCGAGGCAAGACCGCCGTCGCGCGGTGTCGTGTTGGAAGCCGGAGAAAAAAAGGCGCTCGCCCTCCCCTTGACCAACCGCTCAGCGGCCTCCGGGGACCGT
>JAOTZA010000062.1 GCA_029861655.1 Acidobacteriota bacterium
TGAAACGCCGGCACCAGAAGGCCGAGACGGTGGTGTCATTGATGAGGGTTCCGGAGTTGGCGGGAGTCAGCAACGACCTCGCTCGACACGGCGAGCTCTCGATTGGAGCCACGACGCTGCTTGCGGACATCGAGACCAACCAAGGGGTGCGGACTCGTTTCCCGGCGCTGGCGAGGGCGGTGGCGTCTATCTCGTCTCCACCGCTCCGCAATATGGGGACCCTCGGCGGCAACTTGTGCCTCGACACTCGATGCACATACTACAACCAGACCGAGGAATGGCGGCGGTCGATCGATTACTGCATGAAGGAAAAGGGGACGGTCTGCTGGGTTGCACCGTCGTCCTCTCGTTGCTGGGCCCACTCGGCATCGGACGCAGCGCCGATGCTGTGCGCTCTTGACGCCCGGGTGTTGCTGGTCTCGGACGACGTAGAGAGGGACCTTGCTCTCGAAGACTTATATGTCGACGACGGCATTGCCTATCTAGCCAAGAACAGCAAGGAGCTTGTTACCCGAGTATTGGTTCCGGGCAAGAGCTCGGCGGACCGCTGCCGAAGTTCTTTCTGGAAACTCCGCCGCCGCGGTTCTATCGACTTTGCCGTACTCTCCTCAGCGGTGGCGCTGTGGCTCGACGAGGACAGCACCGTAAGCGACGCTCGGATCTTTCTGGGAGCCGTCTCATCGGCGCCATTGGCGGTGCCGGCGGCGTCGAAGGTCCTCTGTGGTCATCGGATCGATGAAAGGAGGATTCGGGAGGCGGCGCGGCTGGCCCGGAAGGCAGCGACACCGCTCGACAACACGGATTTCCGGACCCAGTGGCGCAGCCTGATGGTGGAACGCTATACCGAGGCGGCGTTGCGAGAGGCCGCGGGTCTCCCGCAAGAGCGGTTGGCGCCTCCACATCCCTAAAAGCCCGCTCCACCCGGACGTTCCACCAGCCCCGAACACAAATATAATGAGGGTTTCGGAGGCCAAATGCCCGCATCGACCGACGACACACAAAGTTCGCCCAAAAGGGCGCTGATCACCGGCGTCACCGGACAGGACGGTTCGTATCTCGCCGAGCTGTTGCTCGCCAAAGGCTACGAGGTGTGGGGTGTCATTCGGCGCTCCTCGACATTCAACATCGAGCGCATCGAGCACCTCTGTCGCGATCCCAAACAGACTGAAGCTCATCTTCATCTCGTCTACGGCGACTTGTCCGACTCCTCGTCGATCAAAAAGATCGTCGAGGATGTCCGCCCCCACGAGGTTTACAATCTGGCCGCGCAGTCCCACGTCAAAACCTCCTTCGACGTACCGGAGTACACCAGCGACGTGACCGGCATCGGAGCGCTCCGCCTGCTCGAGGCCGTTCGCCGCACGGACTCGTCCACTCGCATCTACCAGGCGTCATCGTCCGAGATGTTCGGCAAGGTGGTCGAGTCGCCGCAGAGCGAAACGACGCCTTTCTATCCTCGCAGCCCGTATGCGGTATCGAAGGTGTACGCCTTCTTCATGACGGTCAACTACCGCGAAGCCTACGAAATGTTCGCCGTCAACGGCATCCTCTTCAATCACGAGTCCCCCAGGCGTGGTGAGAGCTTTGTCACCCGCAAGATCACCAGGGCGGCGGCGCGAATCTCCGCCGAACAGCAGGACTGTCTCTATCTCGGCAACCTAGACGCGCGGCGCGATTGGGGGTTTGCCGGCGACTACGTCGAGGCCATGTGGTTGATGCTGCAGGCCGACCAGCCCGACGATTTCGTGATAGCCACCGGCGTTACGAGATCCGTGCGCGACTTCTGCGAGTTCGCCTTCGCTCGCATTGGCACACCTATCACCTGGGAAGGCTCCGGTATTGACGAAGTGGGACACACGGCGGACGGTCGTATCGTTGTCAAGGTCGATCCTGAGCATTTTCGTCCGACTGAGGTCGAGCACCTGGAAGGCAACGCCGAGAAAGCCCGCCGCCTTTTGGGCTGGACCCCACGGGTCGGCTTCGAGGAGTTGGTAGGTTTGATGGTGGACGCGGATCTGGCTGAGATCGGCGCAGCGGTCCCTACACCGGTTTGATCTGACCTCCTAACCGGGATCGGGATCCCGTGAGACGGTCGCCTGCGACTGCCACGGCGCTCGCAACGCTACCCGCCAGGGTTTCTCAGCATGCCCCTAGGTGCCGACCGAGATCAGTAGCTCCCCATCTACCACCTCGACAGCTGTCGCAACAAACGGCCTCAGGTCGATAGCCAGGCGCTCTTGGAGCTCGCTCGGGTCGAAACCGAGAGTGTCTGCAAACTCGCCGACCGGAACCGAAAGGAACGCAAGTTTGATTTTCAGATCGTCCTCGACTGTGACCTTACCGTCTTGAATCGCGGGCCGTCCGCTAACCGCCAGGTACAGATCCTTGTCCTCCAAGAACGGCAGATAGCGGGCGACCTTTTCGACAGCCTCTCGCTCCTTGTCGCTGAGCTCGGCTCCACGGACATCGCCGAGATTGACGACCATCCCAAGCTCGACACGACCGTCTTCGAGTTGTGCCCGCACCTCTTTTGCCACCTCGAGCAATCTCTCTCCGTTGGGGTGGTCCGTCAGACTGTTGACGACCAAGCGTCCGAGATCTTCTTCGCTCAAGCGGATCTGAGAGGAGGACCCCGGCACCAGTTCCCGGGCTTCGCCCGATCTTTCGGACCCACCACGTCCCATCGATTCCCCATGCCCTGCGTCTCGGGCCAGATAGAAAAGTGTAGCCCCGAGAGCAGCCAGGAAGACAAGCGCGAGGACTAGAAATTTCTGGACCATCGCTGATCAGGATATCAGTGGCTCAGCCGCTAAAAACAGCCGTGAAATCCGCCACTGAACAAGATGGACGCAAACTCTATAATCCTGTTGTAGATGCCGGCCGACGACAGCGCTTCCTCAGCCCGAGCAACAAGCAGCTCGACCAGCGGCCACGGACCGATGCGCCAGCTGGCCGCCTGTCCGGTGTGCAGCGCGCAGTTCGACGTGACCGAGCTCCGGACGGGGGCTCGTTTTCGTTGTTCGTGCGGCCGCTTGGTCAAAGTCCCGGAAGCACGCACCCACGAAGCGGCTGTGGTTCGCTGTTCGTCGTGTGGTGGACCACGCCAGGACCGCATGTCGGCCTGCGCTTTTTGCGGCGCCGACTTCACACTCCACGAACGCGACCTCCATACGATTTGTCCAGCCTGCGCCAGCCGCATTAGCGACAAGGCGCGATTCTGTCACTCCTGTGGTCTGGCCATCGTAGTCCAGGGCCTCGCCGGGGTCGCAACCGAGTTCTCCTGTCCCGCTTGCGAACAGAGCCGAGAGCTCTCGAGTCGAAGATTGGGTGGTGAAAAGCTCACCGTCCTCGAATGCAACCACTGCGCTGGCCTTTGGCTCGGAAGCGATGTGTTTCGTCTTATCGAGGAGCGTGCCCGAGAGCGGCAGGTATCGTGGAACTCTCCATCGACACGAGCGGCGGAAGACACGGAAAAACAGCCAACCGGTGGGCGCATGTACCGGCCTTGCCCGGTCTGTGGCAAGTTAATGAACCGCCAGAACTACGGACGCCGCAGTGGCGTCATACTGGATAGCTGCAGCGAGCATGGGCTGTGGTTCGACCACGGTGAACTCGAGACGATTCTGCGCTGGGTGCGCGACGGCGGGTTGGCCCGAGCCGATGAACTAGAACACGAAAAGCGGCGCGAGGAGGTGCGGGCACGTAACCACACCGGACCCGTTGGGCCACTCTTTGAGAGCGCCCCGGCGGCCGGCGTGGGAGCGAGCGGTGTCCTCGTCGCCCGATTGATCGAGCGGGTGCTCGATTTCTTGCTCGACTTCCGCAAATAGCAGCCGTAGCGTGCCATGTTCCGGCGGTTCTGCGGTTAAACTGGAGATCGCTCGCGGTAAGGGCTCGCGGAAGGGGTCCGCCGGCAAAACCTCATGGCTACGGTGACATCGCAGACTGGAATCCAGCCCGTATCGCTGCGCCTTACGCGAGGCCGCACTCTCGAGTGGACCAGCCGACCTTTGGTCATGGGTGTACTCAACTTGACCCCCGATTCGTTTAGCGATGGTGGCCGGTTTCCGGACCCTGCGAGTGCTGTCGAACGAGGCCTCGAGATGCTGTCCGAAGGCGCGGATCTACTCGATCTCGGCGCCGAGTCGACACGACCGGGGGGTGGCGTTTACGGCGACGGCGCCGAGGCGGTCACCGCGTCAGAGGAAATCCGCCGACTGTTGCCGGTCCTCGAGCTGCTTAGAGGCCATACGGACAAACCGTTGTCGATCGACACGCGAAAGGCCGAGGTGGCACGGCCGGCTCTCGCAGCAGGGGGCGATCTGATCAACGACATCAGCTCGCTGGGCGACGACTCGATGGCTCAGGTGGTCGCCGAGGCGGGCACACCGCTCGTTCTCATGCACAGTCGCGGCAGCCTGCGCACAATGCAGAAGCGAGTCCAGTATGACAACGTCGTCCGCGAGGTGCGAGCGGAACTAGGCGTCTCCGCGGATCGCGCAACCGCAAGCGGCATCGATCGCCGGCAGCTTGTCATTGACCCCGGCATCGGCTTTGGGAAGACCGCGGCACAGAACCTGGAACTCTTGGCACGACTCGACGAGGTCAACTGCCTGGGTCTTCCTCTTATGGTAGGTGCCAGCCGCAAGAGCTTTATCGGACACGTGACTGGAGCCACGGTCGAAGCTCGACTCGCCGGGAGCCTGGCGGCAGTCGGCTGGGCAGCGCGTCATCGTGCGGCATTTGTGCGCGTTCACGACGTCGGCGAGACAGTTCAGTTCCTACGTGTCTGGCAATCGATCGACGGTCTTCAAACTGAGACCCTGGGAGAGACGCGGGAGAGCGCCGGATGAGCACCAACTGGCTCGAGCTCATCACCTGGCGCGACTTCGTCGATGTCTTCCTGGTAGCGGTGATTGCGTACAACCTTCTGCTGCTCATCCGCGGAACTCGAACTGTACAGATTCTGCTCGGTCTTGTGTTTCTCGCCGGCATCTGGTGGGCGGCGCGCGAGACCGAGCTTACGGTTTTGGAGACCTTGCTGAGAAACTTCATCATCTTTCTGCCGTTCGCGGTCATTGTCTTGTTTCAGCATGAGATCCGGCGAGGCTTGGCGCGGTTCGGCCGCAATCCGCTGCTTGGATTCGGCTCGCACGAAAAGGTCGAAACTACGATCCACGAGATCGTCCTCGCGACCGCTGCGCTCGCCGCGAAGAGAATCGGTGCGCTGATCGTCATTCAAAGAAGCGAAGGTCTGCGTAACTTCATCGAAAACGGGATCGAGCTCGATGCCAGGGTCTCTTATGACCTGCTGGTCAATATCTTCAGCCCCGACACACCCCTTCACGACGGCGCGGTGATCATTAACCAGGACCGGGTGGCCGCCGCCGCCTGTTTTCTGCCACTGACACTCGATTCCGAGCTGTCGACCGAGTTTGGAACGCGGCATCGGGCCGCTCTGGGAATCACCGAAGAAACCGACGCGATGACGGTCGTGGTCTCGGAAGAGACGGGCAAGATCTCGGTGGCTGTCGGCGGCAAGCTGGCCTCGGGTCTCGAGTCCAAGCAACTGCGTAATACGTTGTACCAGTACTTGATCGCGGACCTCAGCACAGCCGAGGGGGAAGTCGAATGAGCGAGAAACGAACCCTCTGGGGTTTGCGGGTCTTTGCTCTTGCCCTCGCCGTCATGGCCTGGGCGCTCATCTCCTTTGGCCAGCGAGAACGCTTCAGCGAAACCCAGGTTGAGCCCCTGGTCCAGTTCAGCAACATCCCTTCGAACCTCATTCAGCTCTCCACGGGGCAACAGGTCAGTGTGAGGCTGCGGGGACCGGTGAGCCGGATGGCGAGTATCAACCCGGCGCAGATCAATGCCGTTGTCGACCTGCGTGACTTCAGAAAAGGCACAAATGTGGTCGAACTCGCCTCGGAGAACATCGTCCGGCCGGCCGGTATCGACGTCGTCGCCGTCGAACCCGGAACCCTGTCGATTGATCTTGACGAGCGGGTGACCGAGCTGCGACCCGTCGATCCTCTGATCGTCGGAGAGCCCGCAGCGGGGGCGGTCGTCAAGACAACCTCTGTCATTCCGCGCCAGGTCGCGGTGACGGGTCCCGAGTCACTGGTGAGCATCATCGAGAAACTGAGCACGCGTCCGGTGCCCCTCGACGGTCATGCGATCGATTTCGAGGAAGAGACGGTGGTGCCAAGTCCGGACCCATTGGTCCAGGTCCTGCGGCAGGTTGTGACGGTTCGAGTCGTCCTCGAAGTCCCGGGAGCCGAATCGAGTGACGAAGCGGGGCAAGACTCCTAGCCTGACCTTCTGACCAACCTTCTACTGCGAGGTCGCAAGTGCCTGAATCTACTGCGTTACGCTCCCGTCGACCGCCTCGGCGTACGTCAAGTACGCTTGCGTTGGTCTCGGTCGCAAGCCTTGTATCTCCAAGCACTTCCAACCTCTCGCGACAAACGCTGGTGACAAGGTCAGGCTAGCAGTCCGTCGCCCTCTCGAACACAAGAACGGAACAGGTAATCGGATGGCTGCCCGACTCTTTGGCACCGATGGGATTCGCGGCGTCTTTGGCGAGCCGCCGCTCGACCGAAGAACCGTCACGGTCGTCGGAACCGAACTCGGCCGACACCTCCGGCGAGGATCGAGCAGCGCGACGGTGCTGCTCGGCGGCGATACCCGTGAGTCGACGCCCACCCTGTGCAGCTGGCTCACAGAGGGCCTGGCTTCCGCGGGGACCGGAGCCGTACTCGTCGGCACCGCGCCCACACCCGCGGTCGCCTACCTCACACGAAGCCTGGGTTGCACCGCCGGCGTCGCCGTCTCGGCCAGCCACAACCAGCATCCCGACAATGGCCTCAAGCTCTTTGATGCCGCCGGGTCGAAGTGGCGACCTGACCAGGAGCAAGAGCTCGAGAGAAAGATCTCGGCGGCACTGGCTACGTCCCCGGCACCAAGGGGAACGGAGACAGCAGCAACACGGGAGACATCAGAAAGCACTGACGGGCAGGGGTCGAGCGGCCTCGAACGACCGACCGTTCTGGCGGAGCATCTCGAGAAGTATCTCGACTCCCTCCGCGCCACAGTCCCCACGGATGCGCTGTCGGGGCTGCGCATCACGCTCGACATGGCGAACGGCGCAGCCACACCCTTCGGTCGCAGGCTCTTTTTCGAGTTGGGAGCGGAGGTCACGCTGCTCGGCGATTGTCCCGACGGCAAGAACATAAACCAGCACTGCGGCTCGACACATCCCGACGCGATGGCGCGGCGCACCGTCGAGTCTGGAAGCCATCTCGGATTCGCTTTTGACGGCGATGCCGATCGCGTGATCGTCGCCGATGAAAAGGGCACGATTCGCGATGGCGACGCCCTGCTCTATCTCCTCGCGCGCGACCTCCAGGATCGCGGAAGCCTCGACCCGCCCCGGATCGTCGCCACCTCCATGAGCAACCTCGGTCTCGAAGTGGCGCTAGCCCGCCACGGGATAGAAATGGAACGCTGCGACGTCGGAGATCGAGAAGTCGTTGCAACACTACGCCGGCACGGGCTGACCCTGGGTGGCGAGCAGTCCGGCCACATCATTCAGCTCAACTGTTCGACCACCGGCGACGGGTTGCTGACGGCCCTGATGACGGCGCAGATCGTTGCCCGTAACGGCACGGCGCTCTCCGAGCATCTTCGGGAGTTCGAGCGTTATCCCCAGGTTCTGGTCAACGTCAGAGTGCGCGAGAAGCCCGCGCTTTTGTCGCTGCCCACAGTCGCGGCTGCCGCCATCGAGGTAGAGGATCGCCTGGGCGCTCGCGGACGCCTGGTGCTTCGCTACAGTGGCACGGAGCCGCTGGCGCGCGTCATGATCGAAGGCCCCGAGCTCTCGGAGATCCAGGAGCTCGCCAAACATCTGACAGATGCCATCGATGCCGAGATCGGTGAGAGGGAAACGGGATGAAGGTCAAGCTTTCGGTGAATGTGGACCACGTGGCTACCTTGCGGCAGGCTCGTCTGGCCTTCTATCCCGATCCACTCGCTGCAGCGCGGATCGCCGAAGAAGCCGGCGCCGATGGAATCACGATTCACCTACGAAGCGACAGGCGCCACATCCAGGACAACGATGTCAGCCGACTTCGCGAAGCGATCGACGGCAAGCTCAATTTGGAGATGGCGGTCACGGAAGAGATGATTTCCGTGGCGCTGGCGACCAGACCCGACCAGGTGAGTCTGGTGCCGGAGCGCCCGGAAGAGGTGACCACCGAAGGCGGTCTCGATCTGACAGGAAGTCACCGGGTAGCATCAGCCGCCGAGAGGCTCAGCGCGGCAGGGATCATAGTTTCGATCTTTGTCGACCCCGATCCGCGACAAATAACCGAACTCGAGAGGCTGGTCCAGCATGGTGTCGCGGGCTTCGAGATCAACACTGACCGCTACACGCGTTCGGAAGGCATGGGGACCTCTGGGGTCCCAGCATCCACCGAGCTGGAGCGAATCGCGCGCTGCGCTTCCCTCGGTGGCGAAGCGGGACTCGCCGTCTACGCGGGTCATGGCCTGACCACCGGCAACGTCGGTCCGGTGGCGGCCCTACCGAAGGTCGAAGAACTCAACATCGGTCATTCGATCGTCGGTCGAGCTGTGCTCATCGGGATGAAAGCAGCTGTCCGGGAGATGCTGGCCGCAATCCAGGCCGCAGCACCTTCCTGACTCCCTATCGTTCGAGCTCGATCGACTCGTCGCCGGCCTCTTCGGCTTCGCTCGCGATGACCACAGTGCCGCCGATCGGCAGCAGCACCCGATGGAAGCCCTCGCCAAATCTCAGGTTGACCTCGTAGTAGCCATGGCCACTGACGCTGAGCAGTGCTCCCTTTGCTCCTTTGACGCCGAGGATCTGGTTGTGGATGAGAACCTGTGTTGGAAGTTCCATGCTTATTCCTCCGGTATCCCTTGCTCGCGGTACTCCTTGAGCTTTCTTTGAAGTGTTCGCAGTCCGATCTTAAGTGTCCTCGCCGCCTCGGCTCGATGACCGTTTGTCAACTCCAGCGTTTCGAGGATGGCCTGTCTTTCTATCTCCGCCATCGTCCGGGGCTCGCCGTTGAGGTTCTGCACCGGACCACCTGACGATATCGGGCCGCGCCGCTGCCGGATCTCGCGCGGCAGGTCATCCGCCCGGATCTCCTCGCCGTCGTGGAAGACTACGATGGATTCGAGAACGTTCTTGAGTTCCCGCACGTTCCCCGGCCAGGCATAGTCGGAGAGGGCACTCAGCGCATCGGTAGACAGCCGTTTTGGCGCCCGGCCGTGTTCCTCGCAGAAACGCTTTAGAAAAGCCTCCGAAAGGATCGCGAGGTCGCCGTGGCGGAACCTCAGAAGCGGCACGGTCAGCGTGACGACCTTGAGCCGATAGTAGAGATCCTCGCGAAACCGCCCTTCGGCGACTTCGTTCTCGAGGTCCTTGTTGGTTGCCGCGAGCAACCGAAAGTCGACATCCAGAAGCTCGCTGCCGCCCACACGCATGATCTGTCGCTCCTCGAGGACCCGCAGAAGTTTGACCTGCAGCTCGGGGTACAGCTCGCTGATCTCGTCGAGAAAAAGAGTTCCCCTGTGTGCAACTTCGAACTTGCCGATCTTTCGCGCCACGGCACCCGTGAAGGCCCCCTTTTCGTGGCCAAAGAGCTCGCTCTCGAGGATGTCGGAGGGAATCGCGCCACAGTTGATGGCCAGGAATCGCTCATTGTGACGTGGGCTCGCATGGTGGATGGCGTTGGCAACCAGTTCCTTCCCGGTACCGCTATCGCCGACGATCAAAACGCTCGAGCGGGTCGGCGCGACCAGCCGCATCTGCTCGAAAAGCCTCTCCATGGGCTCCGACTTCCCGAGGATGCTCTCAAAGCCATAACGCTTGTCGAGCATCTCTCGAAGAGTGGATACCTCCTGTTTGAGCTCGCGATTCTCGAGCAGGTTTGTGACTCGTTGGCGTAACTCGTAGAGGTCGACGGGCTTTGTGAGGTAGTCGTCGGCTCCGACCCGCATGGCCTCGACCGCCGACTCGATCGAACCGTATCCGGTGACCAGAACCACGCGGATATCGACGCCACGGCTGCGGATCTCGTGGAGGAAGGCAAGCCCATCCATCTCGGGCATTCGCAGGTCGCACACCGCCAGAGCGGCGCCGTTGCTCTCCTCCAGGTAGCCCAACGCCTTCCGGGCGTCATCGAAGGTCTTGACGTCCCAGCCTGCCCTCTCCAGGGCAATCGCCATCGACTCGCGAGAGCCTGTTTCGTCGTCGATTACCAGCACGCGGCCGCTCATGAGGGCTCCTTCATCGCCGCGCCATTGTGGCATAGTCGCTCCCGAACAGTCGACGAGCCGAGGCTCGAAATCTCAGGGCCTCGTTGGGCCCACCAGCATGCAGATCCCAGGACTCCAGCCCGAGACCCCCACCACGCTCGAGGCGCTTGTCGAACGGGTCACCTATGAGAACCCGGAGAGCGGTTGGAGCGTCTTACGGGTGACCCCATCCAAAGGCGGCTCCGCGGTCGTCGTCGGGCGGCTCGCCGGGATCTCGCCCGGCGAAAGCCTACGCCTGACGGGCAGCTGGGTCACAGATCGCAAGTACGGGCGCCAGTTTCGGGCCGACTCCTTCCTGTCGATCGAGCCCAAGACCCTGGCCGGCATCGAGCGCTACCTGGGCTCCGGGCTGCTCCCGGGGATCGGCAAGGTAATGGCCAAACGGCTCGTCGGGAGATTCGCCGACGAGACCCTGAGAATCCTGGACAGCGAGCCGCAACGGCTGGCCGAGATCCCGGGAATAGGAACCAAACGACGGGCAAAGATCATCAAGGCCTGGAAGGCTCAACGCGCGGTACGAGACGTCCTGATCTTTCTTCAAACCCACGGGATCTCGATCCGGTTCGCATCGAAGATCCTCAAAAAGTACGACACGCATGCGGTCGCTGTGGTCAAGAAGGATCCGTTTCGGTTGGCCGAGGATATTCCCGGTATCGGCTTCGCTGCCGCCGATCGGATCGCCGAAAGCCTCGGTCTTGCCAACGATTCCCTCGAGCGAGCCTCAGCGGGCGTTCTGTTCGCGATCCGCCAAGCCGCAACCCAAGGACACCTGTTTCAGTACCAACAGACTCTTATCGACGCTGCGGTCGAGATCCTCACCCTCGAGCCCTCCCGTATCGAAGGTGCGATCGATGCTCTCGCCGAGCGGCAGGGGCTGGCAAGAGAGAAGGGAGATCCGCGTGGTACGCGTCTCTATCTCCCCGAGCTCCATGCTGCCGAGTTAGGAATAGCCTCCGACACCGACCGCATCCGGTCCAGCCGCGACAAGGGGCTCGAGATCGACGTCGAACGCGCCCTGGCCTGGTTCGAGAGCCGCGAAGCGGTTCAGCTTGCACCGATCCAGCGGCGAGCCATCGAGCTGGCTCTTACAGAGAATCTGCTCGTCATCACCGGCGGTCCGGGGACGGGCAAGACAACGCTGATCAATGGGGTCGTAGCTATCCTCCGGCGCAAGCGTCAGCAGATCCTGCTGGCTGCGCCTACGGGGCGCGCCGCAAAACGGTTGCAAGAAGCAACCGGAGCCGAGGTCAAGACGGTTCACCGACTGCTCGAGTACGACCCGCACCTGGGTGGTTTCCGGCGCCACCGCGATCGGCCCTTGGAAGCCGACTTGGTGATCGTGGACGAGGCTTCAATGTTGGACGCCCAACTCGCCCAGTCACTTCTCGAGGCTGTACCCGACGGCACCCGGCTGGTACTCGTCGGCGACATCGATCAGCTCCCCTCGGTGGGTCCGGGGCAGGTTCTTGGCGACCTGATCTCTTCGGGCGCAATCAGCGTGGTTCGGCTGGAGGAAGTCTTTCGCCAGGCGCAAGCCAGCCAAATCGTTCTCAACGCCCATCGCATCCAGCGGGGAGCTAAGCCTCTCACCTCGGAGGACCCCGATTCGGACTTCTTTTTTATTCAACGCAACGAGCCTCAGGAGATCCTCGACACACTTCTCCATCTCGTGGCGCAGCGGA
Organism: Acidobacteriota bacterium; assembly: GCA_029861655.1. Taxonomy (GTDB): domain Bacteria; phylum Acidobacteriota; class Thermoanaerobaculia; order Multivoradales; family JAHEKO01; genus JAOTZA01. Next base: position 12,027 of record JAOTZA010000062.1, read on the forward strand.
TCCCAAAAGGCTTTTCTCTCGATCCCGCCAACGATATCCAGGTTCTCACTCCCATGCGACGCGGCCTGCTGGGCACCGAGAACCTGAATCGCGAGCTACAGGAGCTGCTCAACGCAGACGGGCGGCCCACCAGCGAGGGAGGACGGCTGAGAATCAGCGATCGGGTGATGCAGATCCGCAATAACTACGATCTCGAAGTTTTCAATGGCGACATTGGACGTGTGCGGTCGAGTCACCGCGAAGACCGGCGGGTGATCGTCTCGTTCGACGGCCGCCTGGTCGAATACCGCGCCTCCGACATCGACGAGTTGGTTCTTGCCTACGCCACCACCGTCCACAAGTCGCAGGGCTCCGAATACCCTTGCGTCATCCTGCCGCTGCACACGCAGCACTTCGTCATGCTGCAGCGAAACCTGCTCTACACCGCAGTGACCCGAGCCCGGGACTTGATGGTGTTGCTCGGAGACTCCCGCGCGCTCGACATCGCGGTCCGTAACCAGGATCAAAAGGAGAGGCTCAGCGGGCTCGCGGAACGGCTGAGACGGCGCAAATGAGCGTCGCGGGGCCCCGGCTACGGGCCGGTTTCCCACGGTGCTCGCCAAGCCTGCGCGCCGCGGGAGCCCTCCGACCCGGCCTCCCCGCGACGCTCGGGCACTACCGTTGCTAGTCGTCGTCTCTCGGGCCCGCCTCGTCGACTGGCAGGGGGTTATCGGACGCTTCAGGCGGTTCCGGTATCTCGGGCTCGGAGTCGAGACTCTCGTCCCAGGCTCCTGATT
>JAOTZA010000063.1 GCA_029861655.1 Acidobacteriota bacterium
CTCGGTTGCTAGCCCGGTCGCCCAGTTAGTCCGTCGCTTGGCGTACTCATAGAGCAGGCCAAAGCCCTTGATTGGATCGTCGAAGATTCCCTTGAGGGAGCTCGCCATCTCCTTCAAACGCTGCCCACGTCGTTCAAGGCGGTGAGCGCCACGAACAACCGCAGCACCTCGTTGGCGCCTTCAAAGATGCGATTGATGCGACTGTCGCGGACGATGCGCTCGTAGGGGTTCTCGCGCATGTAGCCGCCGCCTCCGGCCGTCTGCAAAGCCTCGTCGGCTGTGCGCCAGAGCGCCTCACTGGCAAAGATCTTGGTGATCGCAGCTTCGACCGAGTAGTCGTCGTATTCCTGGTCGGAGAGCGAGGCAACGAGGGCGACAGCGGACTCCGCGGCGTAGCAGTCGACTGCCATGTGACCGACCTTCTGCTTGATGAGGCCAAAGCTCCCGATCGGGCGGCCGAATTGCTCACGCTCGGTGGCGTGGTGTGCCGAGAGGGCGATGAGGCGTTTCATGGCGCCGACACAGCCGCCGCCAAGGCCCGAGCGGCCGCTGTTCAAGATGTTCATCGCGACCTTGAAACCGCCGTTGAGTGGCCCGAGCAGGTTCTCGCGCGGGACCTTCACATTGTTGAAGTAGGCGGATGTGGTTGCATTGGCGCGCAGCCCCATCTTCTCTTCGTGCGGCCCGACCGAGACGCCCGGGAGATCCGTGGTGACGATGAAGGCCGAAAGGTGCGAGCGCTCCTCCGCTTCGCCGGTCTTGGCGAACACGGTGAAGAAGTCGGCAATTCCGCCGTTGGTGACCCAGATCTTCGATCCGTTGAGGAGGAAATGATCTTCGTGCTCAACGGCGGTCGTCCGGATCGAAGCGGCATCGGAGCCGGCTTCCGGCTCGGTGAGACAAAAGGCGGCGATCATCTCACCGGTGGCCAGCCGGTCGTAGTATTTCGTCTTCTGCTCGTCGGTTCCGAAGAGTTTCAGGCCGCGCATCCCGATCGAGCTGTGTGCACCGATGGTGACGGCGACCGAGGCGTCGTGGCGGGCGATCTGCTGCAAGGTGCGAGAGTACGCCATGTTGCCAAAGCCCATGCCGCCGTGATCTTCCGGCACAATGAGACCAAAGAGACCAAAATCGCTCAGCTCCTGGATGAACTCGGGTGGCATCTCCCCCGCCTCGTCCCAGCTCCGGAGGTCGTCGCCGCGGTCCTCGAGCAGCGAGTCGATGGCGGCGACGACGTCGGTGACCGTCTCGCGCTCCTCCACGGCCATTTTCGGATAGGGGAAGAGGACGCTCTGCTCGATCTCCCCGGCGCAGAGCGAGCGGATGAAGCTGATGCTCTTGTCGGTCATGGGGCTACCTCCGGAGGGAGCATAGCGCCGTCGCCTTCAGGTCAGACGCTGAGTAGAACCGCTCGGCGCTCGGTCGCGGTGGCTTCCCAGGAACCCATTCAGAAACACATCGAGCGGCTCGCCGTGTGGGTACTCGTGGTCCTCGCCCCAGCCGTATGGCTTGGATTCTTGTCGCGGCCAAAAACCCCAAGGGCCTTGCTCGCCCGCGTAAGCGACGCGGCCTTGTGTGTCGATCACAAAGAGCCGTTCGGGCCAGCCGCTCCAGCGCTCGGCGACCGCATCGTCCATGGTGTCCACCACGACCGGAAAGGGCAGCTTCAGCATGGAGCACGTCTTAGCGGCAGCAGCGTTGCGAGCGGCTACGTCCTGTGCGTCGGTGACGATCGACCAACCGGAGTGCTCGACCGACCAACCATCGATCGGGTGTGCCTCCCGGATGTAGACCAGGACGAACTGGGCGCGGTCGTTGAACCGCTCGTGAAGTGCGAGGACGTCAACTGACGCCCGGGCGAAGGGGCCTCACGTGAGAGACGCGAAGATGAGCACGACCGGCCGGACGGCCCAAAGCGAGGACAGACGCAAAACACGTGTCTGGTTGTGTGCCTCCAACTCGAAGTCGGGGCTGTCGTCGCCCACCTGTGGGCAGTTGTTCCGCCGCTCCTCGATGAGCGCGTAGCCTTCCGTCTTGTTGGCCACGGTCTTGCCGGCGAAGCGATCCATGTTTCACCTCACGAGAGAGAATGCGGTGACAGGATACTTGTTCCCTTCCCGCGATGACAGGGGACCCTTGCGGACCAACAGCGGCGCCAAGACGACACGGAGATCGGCCGCTACATCGGGTTCGGTCGACACGGAGGTCGACCGCTACGGTTAAGGCTCGAGCTCCCAAAGCACACCGCGCGGTCCCGCGTTGATCACGGTCGAGGAACCCAGCTGCTCGTGCTGTCCGGCGCAGTGGTGGATATGCCCGCAGACCACCAGTGCGGGACGGGATTCGAGAATGACGTCTCGGACCGCCTGGCTGCCCAGGCTCTTGCCCTTCGCGTCCTGGTCGACCGTCCCCTTTGGTGGTGAGTGGGAGACGAGGACGGCGTCCGCGGGACACTCCGCGAGTAGCGAGGCGGCCTCTTCTTCCGTGAAGTCATAGCTCCAGGAGCCAAAGGGCGTTACGGGAACGCCTCCGCCCAGGCCAAAGAAGCTCTGGCCTTCAATCTGCGCAGCCGTGCCGTGAAGCACGTGGGCATCGCGCCACGAAGAACAGGCCTCGCTGAGCTCTTCGAAAGTCTCGCCGTTGCCGGGCACAAGGACGGTTGGGCAGGCCATCCTCTCGAGAACCGCGACGATCTCGTGGAGGCCTTGATGGATGGTCGCCAGATCTCCCGCCGATACGGCGACGTCCGCCTGGACGGAGAGCCGCACCAGCCGCTCGGTGGCTTCGAGGTCGCGGTGGAGATCGCTGAACAAGAGAAGCTTCATGATGTCGAGTCTACAGATGCGGGTTGGTGGCGCAATTCTGCTTGCTCGTTGTAGAAAGCCCGGTTTCGCTTTCTCGGTGATGCGAGGCGAGTTGCCGGCTTCGCGAGAATCGGCGACGCGCCCGCGCGGTTGAAGGGCTCGGTCGAGATCCCGGGCTAGCGAGCTGCGCGCTTCGGTAGAGAGAACCGCCTAACCGGCACCCATCTCGGGAGCGGCCGGCAGCGTATCCTGAGCAGGAAGATGAGGATCGCGATCTGGACACTTCTGTTGGCGGGTGGCGCGTTGCTGGCATCCGGCTCGCTGCCGGTGGTGGCACAGGATGGAGCGGATGAGTCGGAAACCGAGCCTCTGAAGGTGCGGGCGGTGATGCAGGATCGCCCCGGTGGTTCGATGAAAGAGGTGGAGGTGGCGGTCCATCCCGCACCCGTAGACCCGCCCACGGTGGCTGCGGCCGAGACCAAGCTGCCCGCCCGGGACCTGGTGCTCGGGGTGGTCGCGGACGGCCAGGCCGTCGCCTATCCCGTGCGCTATCTGGCTCTTTCCGAGGTGCTCAACGACCGTGTCGGGGAGGTGGGCCTGGCCCCCACCTGGTGACCCCTCACCGGCTCGGGCGTCGTGTACGCCCGCCGTGCTGCTGAACCTGGACATCCTGGGCCACGTGGGGAGCGCCATCTGACCTTCGACTTCGCCGCCGGTCTGATCCGGGACAACTTGCTGGTGTATGACCGCGAGACCGGGAGCCTCTGGTCGCAACTTGCCGGCGAGGCGGTCCACGGGCCGATGAAAGGGACACCCCTCGAGGTCGTGCCAGCCATCCAGACCACCTGGAAGCACTGGCGCGAGATGCATCCCGAGACCCGGGTGGTGGTGTTCCCCGCAGAGAAAGGCAAACCGTACCGCTATCGCAACTGGAGGCCAGGGACGCCGGAGCCGAAGAAGGGTCTCAAACACAGCGACACCTCGTCGCTGGGCCTCGGGTTGGTGAAAGGAGGGGAGGCCATCTACCTGCCCTTCCACGTTCTTCGGAAAACCAAGACTCCCCTCGAGTTGACCGTCGGCGGGCAGCTGGTGAGAGTCTTCTTCGAGCGCAAGGCACCGACAGCCTGGGCCGAAGACGCCGACGGGAATCTGCTCCCCGCGGTGCTGGCCTACAAGTTCGGTTGGCTGGACTTCCACCCGGAATCGCGAATCTTCGGGAGGTAACAGAATGAGGTCGACCGCTACGGGAAAGGCGGGATCGGTGTGAGAAGGTAAAAGGCGCATGCAGTGTCCGCAATGCGCGCGAGAAGCTCCCGAGGGTAGCGTCGTCTGTCCTTTTTGCACCCAGTCCCTCGCGGATGCCCACACTTCGAGGCCGAGTCAAGGCGTTCCGGGGGACCGTGCGACGCTCGAGAATGACGCCACGTTGACGCGATTGCCGGGTACCGGAGCGGACGAGCCCCGGACCTCGGCGAGTCCGCCGCCCAGCGTGCCCGCGGTGCCCCCGATGTCCCCGATGCCGCTTTCCGACTCCGGCCACCACGGGCGCTTTCTCCCCGGAATGATGGTTGCCGACCGCTACCGAATCATCGGTCTACTGGGGCGTGGAGGGATGGGCGAGGTCTATCGGGCCGACGATCTCAAGCTCGGCCAGCAAGTGGCGCTCAAATTCCTGCCGAGCAAGGTGACGGCCGACACTGCCGCCGTTCAGAGTTTGTTCGACGAAGTCCGAATGGCGCGCCAAGTCTCGCACGCCAACGTTTGCCGGGTGTTCGATGTGGGCGAGACGGAAGGGCACCATTACGTGTCGATGGAATACGTCGACGGCGAGGATTTGGCCTCGCTGCTTCGTCGCATCGGCCGTTTGCCCGAAGCAAAGGCCATCGAGATCGGCCGCCAGCTTTGTGCCGCGTTGGCCGCGGCTCACAACGAGGGCGTGCTGCACCGCGACCTCAAGCCGGCCAACATCATGCTCGACGGCCACGGACGCGTAAAGCTCACCGACTTCGGTCTTTCCGCCGTCGCCGAGGTGAGGGCCGGCACTCCCATCTACATGGCGCCCGAGCAGCTGGCGGGCGAGGAGGTCTCCATCCGGAGCGACCTTTATTCGCTCGGCCTTGTCCTGCACGAGCTCTTTACCGGCGCCCGGGTCTTCGAGGCCGACAACTTCGAGGAGTTGTCGCGCCAGCACGAGAGCTCGACCACGGCCTCGCGGACAAAGACGTCTGGCCTCGATGTGGCGGTCGATCGCGTCATTCATCGTTGCCTGGAGAAGGACCCGGCTAAGCGTCCGACGTCGGCCCTCGCCGTGGCTGCCGGACTGCCGGGCGCCGATCCGCTCGCTGCAGCTTTGGCGGCCGGCGAAACACCGTCGCCCGAGATGGTGGCCGAGGCGGGAGGCGAGGGCAGCCTTTCGATCAAGATCGCCTTACCGTTGTTGATCTTTGCGCTCGCGTGCGCGATCACGGTCGGCATCCTGCAGGCAGGCCGCGGCCTGGTGGGTTGGGTCCCCTTCGATCAATCTCCAGCCGTGCTCGAGGCGAAGGCGCTCGAGATCGTCGCCGAGTTGGGCTACGCGACGGACCCTTCAGACACCGCGTCGGCGTTTGCTACTGATCTCAGCCATATCGAGTGGCTCGATGAAGAGAACGCGGCCGAGGAGCGCTGGGACGTCATCACCAAAGGGCGCACGCCGTCGGTCCACTTCTGGTGGCGCAGCTCGCCGTCGGTGCTGGCTCCCGATCGCACCGGAGGCATCTCTCCGTCCCCGTCGGTGTCGCTCTCCAACCCGCCGCGCACCAAGCCTGGAATGATTTCCCTGCGGCTCGACACCGAGGGGCGACTCCTCTGGTTGGATGCCGTTCCCGACGAGTTGACTGAAGGACCAGCAGCCGCAACCGGTGGCCCGCAACCGTCGGAGGCGGTTGATGTTGCGGAGTCTCCAGCGCTGAAAGGCGAGGAACAGGGCGGTCCCGCGGTCGGTTGGTCACGGCTTTTCGAGCTTATGGATCTGAAGATGGAGGCTTTCAAGCGGGTGGAGCCACGAGCCACACCGGACCATTTCGCTGACGAGCGGGTGGCTTGGGAGGGCGACTACCCGGATGACTCGGGAACCTCTTTGCGCATCGAGGTCGCCTCCCTGGGCGGCCGGCCCGTGTCCCTCAGGATGTTCACGCCATTCGAGCCGCTCGAGCCCCCGACCACGGCGGCGTCATCGTCGAGCTCGGGAGGCCGGCTGGCCGGCGTCGCGACCGTGGTCATTCTGCTGGGCATCCTGCTGATGTTCATGACGGTGATCTTCGGTGGGCTGTACGTCGCTCAGCGCAACCTCCGCTCCGGCCGTGGTGACAGCCGTGGCGCGCGGCGGCTCGGCTTTGGCGTCGCCATCGCTCTCGCACTAATGTGGCTTTTGAGCGAGCATACGGCCTCGGCGGCCGACATCAATTTCTTCATGCAGATGCTGGTGTTCGTCACCGCCCTCGGAGCTCTCACCTGGGCGCTCTACCTCGCCGTCGAGCCATTCATGCGGCGGCATTCATCGCAAGCCCTGATCGGCTGGACCCGTTTCATTGACGGGCGATTGGCCGACCCGATGGTTGGCCGCGACATTCTCCTGGGGTGCGCGGCAGGAGCGACTGGCCGGCTCTTGGCCGTCGCGCCGCTGGCGCTGGGCGAGCGTCAGGAGACGATCGCCAACTACATCGGGCTGCCGCCCACCTCGCTCGCCGAGCTCTTTGGGTCGACTCTGGCCAACGCCGCCGTGTACGTGATCCTGGGACTCGGGATGTCGTTTCTCTATGGCTTGAGTTTTATCGCGCTCGGGCGCCGACCCTGGGCCGCCTATCTGGTCTGGCTGTTCTTCCTCGGCAGCATGGGCTTCCTGCCCGGCATCACCGTCAACGGCGCTCACCCGGCGGCTACGCTCCTGACCTCCATTTTCTGGGTTCTCGGCTGGGCACTGTGGCTTTTCGTTCTCTTTCGCCTCGGCATCCTCGTGTTCGTGGCGATGGCGACCACCAGTCGAATCCTCCAGGAGACACTTCCGTCGTTCGACTTCTCCGCCTGGTACGCCTGGAGCATGACAGCCGGGCTCCTGCTTTTCTTCGCCTTGGCCGCTTTCGCCTTTTATCGGAGCGTGGAGTGGAAGGGTGGCCTCGCCGAGGTGCTGGCCGGGGACTGAGGGCCGCCCTGAAAGACTCGGTGCCCCATTTCTCCGTCTCGTACAACAGCGTGATGGGTGATCTCCCGCACCGCAAAGTGCTGGATGCGCCGTTGGTCGGGTTCGAGCTTCGACCTTTTGGCGAGTTTCTTTGCGTCGCGCCCGACCATCGGCCGAAACAACCATTCGGGCACCACTAAGCGCCGCCCTACGCCTAGGAGAATCCTCTCGAACATTTCGCACCTCCGGGGGTCTCGATCCGAACCTAGAGGAGATTCCGGCCTCGGTCACCGCGTCGACGGGTGGTGTGAACCTGCGAGATAGAATTCATCTTTCACCGTCGTTAGCTTCAAACGAATCGTCTCAAACGCGGGGCGCCACCGTAGAATCAACGGAGAAGGCCCCGCGCTCGGCCGCCTTGTCGGCGGCAAACTTCGGCGGACGCACGCCGTAGATTCCGGCAGCAGGGGCGTGCGTTCCTGGAGAGACGTGCCCACCAAGAACAGCCCAAAGCGTTTCGAGCAAGCAGTTGAGCAAGCGGTCGAACGAATAGCTTCGCAAGTCGTGGAGCAAGTGGTGGAGCAGGTGACTCCACTCGCCGCCCAGTCGCCAGCTGTCGAGATGGAACGAGAGCGGCTGCACCGCGCCAGGAGCGAGAATCGCTTCTTCCTCCACCTGACGCTGTGGGCGACAGGGGCTGTCTTCATGTTCGGCATGGGAGCGATCGCATCGGGCGACCCGTTGGAGGTCGCTCCCATGATTGTGGTCTGGGCTGTCGGGTTGATGATTCACGGTTTCTTTTCCCTAGTCGTCGGGAGCGGCAGATCCGCGCGGCGGCGAAGCTCGTGGGAAACGGAAATCCGCCGTCAAGCAGCGCCGGTCGGCTCTGCTCCCGACCTGGAAGTGGCAGAGCTCAGGAAGCGGCTCAGTCGCGCCGCCGAAGACGCCCGAGAAGTCGTCCGCGACAGCGGCGGTCAGGCGGTGGCCGATGTGGCTCGGGGCGAGTCGCTGGGTCTCGCGATCATCGCCTGGCTCGAGGAAGCTCGCTATCTGTTGCGACGCGGCCGCGAGGTCGGCGAGTTGCGCCAGGAGGTGAGCCATTCGCTTTCACGCCCCGGAACCGAGGCCGAGCGTGCGGGTCTGAGGCGGCTGCTGACCCAGCTAGACGGTCGCGACGTCAAGCTCGCGTCGCTCGAGCGCGAGGCGGTGCGTCGGCAATCGGCCCTGGACTCTTTCATTCTGGCTCTGGACAGCGCTTGCGTCGCGGGAGCCAAAGGCGACGTGATGGCTGCGGTCACAGAACCAATCCGGGAACGGTTGAGCCTGCTCGAGTCGGTCGTGGCGTCCACCTCTGCCGGCGCCCTGGCTGGGGATGACTTTCGCGGCGGTCGAATCGAGGAGGAGGTGCGACTGGCGCGTGACCTCCAACGGTCGATCTTGCCTTCCGAGGCGCCAGCCGTAGCCGGGCTCTCGGTGGCCCAGCTCTACCGGCCTTCGAGCGAAGTGGGAGGGGACTTCTTCGATTTCTATTCGACCGCCGAGGACCGCCTGCTGGTGGCGGTGGGCGATGCCAGCGGCCACGGGCTCGACAGCTCGATGATCAGCAGCATGGCCAAGAGCGCTCTTTACACACAGGTATCAGCCGGGCGCAGCCTCGACGAGGCCATGTCCGAGTTGAACCGAATGATGTTCGACACACTGGGCCGTCGGCGGCTCATGACCCTGGCACTGGTCGAGTTCGATTCGACGGCTGGCAAGTTGGAATGGGTCAACGCCGGGCAGGTCTTCCCATTGCTGCGACGCGCCGGCGAGGTGCTCGAGTTGGAGCAGCCGAGCTATCCCCTCGGGGTGCGAGCGAGGACGGAGTACGAGACCACCGAGGTCGAGCTGAAATCGGGTGACCTCCTGCTTCTCATGTCGGACGGTTATGTCGAGGCAACCGATGAGGCCGGTGATTCCTACGGCTGGGATCGGCTCGCCGAGCGGCTGGGCGAGTTGGCTGGCGTCGGTCCGAAGGCCTTGATCGAAAGATTGGACAGCGACCTGCGGAGCTATCTCGGCGGTCGTCCCCCGGAGGACGACGTTACGCTGGTGGCGATCGGATTCGAGCCATGAGCCGGGAGCCGGTCATGAGATTTCGGACCTTTGTTCGCCGGCCGGTGCGAGGCACAGAGGAGCTGGCCTGGCTGCTCGACTGGGTTCGCTACCGGCGCGAGCGCACGGTCCGGCTCCTATGGTGGGGAGGCGGTCTGGCTGGAGTTCTCCTGCTGGTGAACCTGTTCGCGACCCTCCGTTCGAGTGGTCCCGAGCCAGTCGACAACTGGTGGTCTGTGGTGTTGGTCCTATTGCTCATCTGGCCGGTGGCAGTTCTCGCGGTCCGGTCCCTCTGGCTGCGGCCGCGAGTCGGGGCGGTCCAGAGTGAGTTGCTGGCGCAACGCGGGTTGCGTTCTCTCGAGATCCGGCTGGACACACGGGTCGAGCGGATCGGCGGACGTCTCGAGGCGCTCCGGCCGCGGGTGCCGGAGCTCGAGGAAAGGCTCACCGAAGGCCACTCCGAAGCGCGACGTCAGATCGAGCGATTTTTGGGGCAAGGCGCGGGCACCGCGGAGTCTGCCGTTCCGGAGTCTGCCGCTCCGAAGTCTGCGGATCCGTTGGCGCTCGTTGCCGAGTGTGAGCAGACCAAACTCAGGCTCGATGCCTATCGATTCGCTCTTGGCAACCTCGAGATCGACGCTCTGCTGCAGTCAGACTATTTCGACTCTCCCGCCGCCTCGACTGCGATGAGCAGGGCTCTCGGCCTGCTCCGACCGGAAAGGATTGTCGCGTCGGCCGGTATCGCCCGCGCCCGCAAACCCCGCCACTCGGGCCCGGAACGCAGGTAGTGGGCGCCAAGGCGGATAAGAAATTTCATACGGAGAACGGGCCGCTTCATCGGGCTCGGTAGACACGGAGGTCGACCGCTACATCGAGAAGGTCGGCAGGGGCGACGACCGCTACATTGTGAACTGCCGGCAGCGGCGACGGCCGCTTCAAGGGAGAAACGCCGATCGTCGGCAGGCCGGCGGATAGGATCGGAGTCACATGTTCCCGCTCCGCGATGAGAACCCCACCGCGAGACCCGCGATCGCGACGATTCTGATCGTCGGTCTGAACGTTGCGGTCTGGTTTCTGGTCCAGGGCATGGGTAGGGAGCCGGCCCTGGTCGAGTCGATCTGCCGGTTGGGTCTGATCCCGGGTGAGCTCCTGGGCCGGATCCCCGTGGGGTCCGCCGTGGCCCTCGGACCGAATTATTCCTGTGTCGTAGACGGCTCGGGAAGCCACTGGACCGCCCTGAGCTCGATGTTCATGCACGGCGGCTGGATGCACCTGCTCGGCAACATGTGGTTCCTGTGGATCTTTGGCGACAACGTTGAGGACGTCATGGGCCGGGGTCGGTTCGTCGTCTTCTATCTCCTCTGTGGATTTGGAGCCGACGCCGCGCAGATGCTGTCGAACCCCGACAGCGCCATCCCGATGGTCGGCGCGTCGGGGGCGATCGGCGGTGTGATGGGCGCCTACGCGGTGCAGTTTCCGAAGGCGAGAGTGCAGACCCTGCTCATCCTTGGTTTCTTCGCGCGAATGATCAACGTCCCGGCGTGGGGCATGCTCGGATATTGGTTCGGTTTTCAGCTGCTGATGGGGCTTCCGACCGTGGGGAAGGAAGAAGGGGGCGTCGCATTCTGGGCCCACGTCGGTGGCTTTGTCGCCGGCGTCGCGCTGGTCCTGCTGTTTCGAAACCCAAAGCTCGTGGCGGCGCACCAGGCGGCGGTGAGCAAGCGGCGGGCGATGCCGCGGGTCGGCTGGCCCTAGTCTGAACCCAGGAACCGCCTCTACGTTGGGGTCGTCTAGCCTGTGAGTTGGTACGGCGTGTAGCCCGGTGGAGAAATGCGGTGAGAAATGCGGTGACAGGCACCCCTTTCTGGTGAGAAATGCGTGCGAAATGCGGTGACAGGCACCCCTTTCGACCGAACTGTCTCTGCCGCTGGAAATGAGTAGCCTGTCACCGCATTTCGGACGCACCGCCTCGTAATGCAGCACAAACTCGCCCAGGTCGGCCAGCCAGAACGCGGCGTCGGGTTTGACCCGATGCTCGGAGAATCCCTCGGAGAAATGCGGTGACAGGCACCCCTTTCGACCGAACTGTCTCTGCCACTGGAAATGAGTAGCCTGTCACCGCATTTCCTCGCACCGCATTTCCTCGTGAGCTAACAGCTCGCGTATCTTCCAGCGCACCTGGCCGCTGCCCCCGTGTAGAGCGACATGACTGCGGCCGAGTAGCAGAGGTGCCGGAGGATTCTTGCGGGGCCGACAGAGTCAAGACCGGCGGGCAGGGATGCCGGCCGCTTCAATGACGATAGGCGCGACAGTCGGCTTGCATTGCTAAAGTCGATCTCTTGGAGGACTCGAATGACGGACGGTGACTCTTTTCTGCGGCGGTTGCTTGCCGCGCGGAGGGCTGCCTGGCAGGTATTGCTAGTGGGTGTGGCTATACAAATGCTCACCTACTTTGCCTATCTTGTGTTTACAGGAGGGGGGTTCGACGGTCTGATCGAGAGCGGCCTCTACGGCGACCTCCCACGCCAACAACTCTCGATAGCCTTCTTCGCCTATGTGTCAGCGCTCAAGCTGATCAACTTTGTCGTCCTGTTGGCAGCAGTCTTCCTGACTCTTTGGGTGCGGGCCATCCGCGGTCGGCAAACTCCCAAAAGCCCTTCGGAGTGATCAGAGCGCCCTTTCACGCCGCGAAGCCGAATAGAACGCTTTGGATCGGAACGGTGATGATGGCGCCCTGTCTCAGGGAGAGGTAGAGACCCTTCGGCTCCGGGTTTTCTCGGCGGTGAACGCGGGCCTCTTCTTCTGACCAGAAGAAGACACTCTTCATTCAGAAGTCATCGACGATGCAGGGGGCGTCGAGGTCGGCCAGGTCGATCAGCGGGACGAAGAACAACGGCCTCTCGGCAGGCCGAAGCACGCTGTAGCGCAGATCGCTGTCCAGCTCAAAGACGATCGGACGGTGGCTGATCGCGCACTCGGTCTCGACGATCGAGTTCAGATCCTTGTCCAACAGTCGCCCTTGCACGAAGGGCGTCGCCAGGGCGTCGGCCGCTCAAGCGGCCGAAAACTTCTCTCCCCGATCGATCCGAACCTGGTGTGGTGTCTGCTCGGCGGTCACCGGGTAGGCCCACACCACGTCCTCACCGCCCCGGCGGCACAGGAAGGTCATGCGCCGTTCGAGCTCGTCGAGGATTTGTCGCACCTCGTCGACGGGGATCTCCAGCTCGGCGGCAAACACCTCGGGCGCGATCGGCTCTCTCCGACGCGGGATCTCCCGCACCGCAAAGTGTTGGACGCGTCGCTCGTCGGGCTTGAGCGCCGGTCTCTTGGCGAGCTTCTTGGCGTCGCGCCTGACCATCGGCCGAAACAACCACTCGGGCACCGGCACCATGCGTCGTCCCACGCCTAAGAGAATCCTTTCGAACACGTCGCACCTCCAAGGGCTTTTGCCCGTCATGTTGGTTGGGCCGAAGTGGGTGTAGCGGTCGAGTCATCACTGATGGTCTCGACCGTCTCCTCACGTCGGTTTCCAGTTGTGAAGCTATCAGTAGGAGGGGAAGAATTGGTCTCTTGATGTGAATAGAATATGATCCAAGTATGAGCTATTCCCGAATCACCATCTCTCTGCCGGAGGGCACCCTCGCGCGCGCCGAACGCGAGCGCCGGTCAACCGGGGAGAGTCGAAGTGAGCTCTTTCGCCGTGCCCTCGAGGCCCTGTTCGAGGCCGAC
>JAOTZA010000353.1 GCA_029861655.1 Acidobacteriota bacterium
GACCAGACCGGCGATATCCACAAAGCGGATAGAGGTCGGTACCGTCTCGGTGGGAGACAGGATCTTCTCGAGCTGTCCCAGATGCGGATCCGGCACCACCGCCACACCGATGTTGCGCTCGATGGTGCAAAACGGGAAGTTCGAGGCCTCGGCGTGGGCATCCGACAGGGCGTTGAGCAGCGTCGACTTGCCGACGTTGGGAAGACCCGCGATTCCGACCGACAGAGCCATCTTTCCCTCCTGCCGTCAGCTTAGCCGAAGTCTGCCGGTCCGGTCCCCGCTCTCAAGATTCTTGTCGAGCAAATTCGATGCGCTCCTGCGCGGGAAGTTCTCCGCGGCTCTGCCTCCGGACCCTCTCGAGCCGGTGTCTTAGGCCCAGCTGGTTGGCGATCTGGATATTGGGACCGGGCCGCGCGTTGAGCTCGAGCATCAAGGGACCAAAGCTCCGGTCGATGACGACGTCGACCCCCAGATAGCCAAGACCGGTGATCTCCCAGGATCGTACACTGAGCTCGAGGATCTCCCGCCAGTTCGGGATCGCGAGACCGTCGACGGCGTGACCGGTGTCGGGATGCTCGCTGACCGGATGGTTGCCCTGAACCGCGCTCGTCGTTGTCCCGGTCGCCAGATCGATTCCGACTCCCAGAGCCCCCTGATGAAGATTCGCTTTGCCGTCGGACTGTCGTGTCGGGAGGCGCAGCATCGCCATGACCGGATACCCCTGCAGGACAATGACCCGGATATCCGGTACTCCCTGAAAGCTCAGGCTCTCGAAGACCGGATCGGCCTCCACGCAGTACTCGATCATCACCCGGTCGTGCTGTCCGCCCAGGCTGTAGAGCCCGGAGAGCGTGCTCGAAACGTGATGACCGAGATCGTTCCGGCTCATCACCTCACCGCTCGACTTGCGATAGAGCTCTTTGCGCCGCCCGGTAATGACAAGGATCCCGTTGCCGCCGCTGCCATGGGCCGGTTTGACGACAAACCGCTCGCGTGAATCGACGAGCTCCGGCAAGGCACGAACCTCGTGCTGAGCCGAGATGACACCGTAGAGTTCCGGCACCGCCATGCCGGCGGCCAGAGCCAGCTCCTTGGTGCGCAGCTTGTCGTCAACCAGTGGATAGTGACTTCGGGGATTGAGCACGGTGATGTACTCGGCGTTGCGTCGATTGATGCCGAGAACGCCCTCCTCTCTGAGCTTTCGAGCCAGACCCAGCATCAGATCTGCCCTCTCACCGGGTCCCCAGCGCCCGGAAGCGGAAGAGCTCGAGCAGCCGGTAGCCGCTGTAACGGCCGAGTAGAAGCGTCGCCGCAAGCACCACCAATAACACTTCGGGGAAGACAAAGACGAGGTGCTCGACGAAGTCGAGGCTCATCAGTTGATAGGCAAGCGCCGCCACCAGAAGCGTTCCCGCCCCCTCTTGAAAGGCCTCCGCCGGTCCCCGTTCCTCCCAAACCACCGACATGTGCTCGATCCCCATGGTCATGATGACGAGCGGGAAAAGTGCCACCGACAGACCGGTCTCCAACCCCAGTTTATGACTCATGATGCTGATCGTCGCCAGGATCAGGATCACCGTAATCAGCACGGCCGCCAGGCGTGGCACCATGAGAAGTCGCAACCTCTCGAGATAAAAGCGCACCGCAAGCCCCACACCGACAACGAGGGTGAAGAGCAACAGACCCCAAAAGAGACGGGTCTCGCGGAAGGCGATCGCGATCAACACCGGCATAAAGGTGCCGAACGTCTTGATTCCGATGACATTGCGCAACAGCACCATGAGAAAAGCGCCGATCGGTACCAGCAGGAGGACACTAAACACCGCCTGAGTCTGAATGGGTAGGCTGAGCAGCGAGAACTCGACCAGGCGAGACCGCTGGAGGTCCGCCCGCTGCTCGGCGATCTCGAGCGCCGCCACAAAGCTGCCCCAGACCGAGATCTGGACCTCAGGATTCGACGCTCCCTGTGCATCGATGAGCGGCAGGTCGCCACGCCACCAGATAAAGAAGTTGTCGGGCAGCCCCTTCTCCCCCGAGACCGGATCGAAGTAAATCCAACGGTCACCGTCGTGGACTTCGAGCCAAGGGGTGAAGACCGCATAGCGCTGCCGATCCTGGAGCTCGAGGCCGTAGGCGACCCGGGCCGGGATGCGGGCACCCGCCAGGAGGAGAGCCGCCACCGAGGCTCGGCTTGCCGGCGATCGCCCTTCGCTCAAGAGCAGCTCGACGTTCTCGTCCGGCGATGAATCGTTGAGGTGACGGAGAAGCTCACGGGACAAGGTCGTCGCGTCCGCGGAGTGGCTCCGCACCTCGGCAACCAACGTGGACATCGCGGTGCCGAAAGGCTCTTCGAGATCCGGTATCTCAGGCAGCGGCGGGGGCTGTTCGAGGCCGGACCGGCGGCCACCCACGGTCACCTGCGCACGATAGTAGAGCGATTGCCGCCCGCGAGCCTCCCGGATCGCCCACTGCGCCTCGCGGGTGTCGTCTCCTTCCTGGGTGGTCAGGCCGTAACCTCGAGAGACGAAATTCTCATCCAGGATCGTGAAGCGCGGCGGATCCCGAGGGATTTGGAGGGTCGCTTTGATCGGTCCGGTGCCGCCATCGATCGTCACCCGGACCTGCAGGGTCCACACCTCGGCCTCGGCGCGGGGTGCCAACGGAAAGCCCAGCCCCAATGCTTTGTACAGAAAAATCCCCAGGCCGATGAACGTCAGCACACCCGCCAACACATAGAGATGGAGCCGTCTCAAGAACCCCCTTTCCCCTCGGAACAGGCGGGATCTCGGGAGAACGTGAGGCTCGGGTCGACGACCGCCAGATGGGCCAGGGCGCTGCGGCCGAGGAGCACCGGATAGAGAAACTCGCTGCGATCGATGAGCGTGAACTCCACCTCTTGCTGATGATCGCCCAGACAAACAGCGACGATGACAACCGGTCGGGTCTGAAAACTGCCGTCGTGTTGTTTGATCCGAGCCTCCCGCACCAGTCGCTTCTTGAAGGTGATGGTGCGGCCCGAATCGTCATCCTTGAGCTGGAACTCGACAAAGCGCTGACCGCTCTGGCGCCGACGCAGAATGCGGATGCCCGACGCATCGAGCGAAGAAGTCTCCGCGCCGGTGTCGAGCTTCGCCTTGAGCTCCATCTTGCGCTCGCCCACGAGCACCCACTCGACCCAACCAAAGAGGTCCTGGCCCCCGCCGCCGGGCGGGTCGGCAGTTGCGGCCTCTGCGCCCAAGAGCGGTCCCGCCGACAGACAGAACAGGCTGACGACGATGACTGTGATGGCCGCGATGGCTGGGGTAGCGCCGAGCACGCCGACTGAAAGCCTTCCGCCGGGACTTGGAAATCCGCTTCTGCGCACCCGCAACGGCAGTGCGATCTCTGTTCGGACAGTTTTCACGTAATGACACAGTAT
>JAOTZA010000354.1 GCA_029861655.1 Acidobacteriota bacterium
CGACACCCCTCATCCGGCACTTCGACGACGAGTTTCTCGATCGGACTTTGCCCGACTATCAACGGCTGTCGATCGAGAACTACGACACCCACCACGGCTCCCTCTGGATGCAAAGAGTCGCCCGCGGTGGGTAGGCGGATACCAGTGGAAGCGTAGGCAGGCCCGATAAGTCATCGAATGTGATGCATGGCCTAGGGCCGTCCATTAACGTCCGCTACAATCGGCGCCGGGGAGAGAATGATCACCGCAGTGATCTGTAAAAAAGGCGGTGTCGGGAAGACGACGACCGCGGTCAATCTGGCAGCCGCTATCGCCGGAATCGGCAAACGCGTCTTGCTGGTGGACCTCGACAGCCAGGCATCGGCCTCGCTGTCGCTCGGTGTACGCCGCGAGTACCTCGCCCCGTCGTTGGCCGACGTCCTTCTGCAGGCGAGACCGGTTCGGGACACCATCCGTTCCACCAACAGTCTTGGCCTCGACCTGATCACCGGGTCGACCGACCTGCAGACCTTCGATCAGGCGATGGGTTGGGAAACCAACAAGGAAACCCGCCTGGACGCGGCCCTGGCGCCGATCGTTCATCGATACGACCTGATCATCATCGACTGCGCTCCCAACCTCTCACTGCTCTCGGTCAACGCACTCGTTGCCGCCGACAACTTTCTCGTGCCGAGCATTCCCCATTACCTGTCGATCGCCGGTGTCGAACCTCTGCTCGCCGCCGCCAGGCGCCTCGACCAGCGCTTTGGCACGCACCCCGAACTGCTCGGCGTCGTTCTGACCCAGGTGGACTACCGCACCAAAGCGGCACGAGAGAACATCGCAAAAATCCGCCAGCGGTGGGGAGACGATGTACTGGCGGTGGAAATTCGCACCAATGTCCGGCTGGCAGAGGCCCCCGAGCACGGCCAGACGATCTTCGAATACGACCGCCGCTCGACGGGTGCCCGAGCCTACCGGCTGCTGGCCGCAGAGGTGCTGATGCGGGCTCGCCAACGCACACAGACCGAGGAATCCAGTAAAGCCCACAAGCAACGAGGACATCTCGAGCCGGCCGAACAGGCCTTTGTGACCGGTCATTTCCCCGAGCCCGAAGGGCCGCCGTCCTGACGGGAATCACCACTGCCGGCAACCGTCTTCGAACCTGACATCGCTCTTGTCGAAACTCTAGGCGTCGTCTCGGCATTCGAGCCGCTTCCCACCCGAGCAAGCTACATCCGCGTCAAGCCAACCGGCGCTTCGCGAGCTCGGCGATCCGGCGCCCGATCGCTAGCGACGCCGTGCCGGCCGGCGACGGCGCGTTGAGAACATGGATCGAGCGATCGCCATGCTCAATGTGGAAGTCGTCTACCAAGCCGCCTCTCGCATCCACAGCCTGTGCTCGGATACCGCCGCGAAGAGGCTTCAGATCGGCGGTTCGAACCTCGGGCACCATCCGCCGCAAACTGGCCGCGTAACCCGACCGACTCATGGAACGCGCAACCTCGCCGACACCGGTCCGCCACCAGCGGGCCGCCATCCTCCAAAAACCCGCGTAGGCCAAAACAGCTACGGTGTCACGGACCGAGAAACTCCAAAGACGATACCCCTCGCGGGCGAGCGCCAGCACGGCGTTCGGCCCGGCCTTGACTTTCCCGTCGATCGTCCGCGTCAAGTGCACACCCAGGAACGGCAGCCGCGGATCGGGAACGGGGTAGATGAGCGCGCGGACCAGCCGGGCGCTCTCGGACACCAGCCGATAGTAGAGACCCCGAAACGGAACGATGCGCACACTCGGCTCGAGACCGCAAAGCCTTGCTACCCGATCGCTTTGCAGACCGGCGCAGTTGATGACCTGCAAGGCCCGAATCGGATTCCCCTCGGTTTCGACAACCAGGCCTCCATCCTCGCTCACCACGCCCAAGACCCTGCTACCGGTGACCACCTCGCTTCCGCACTCTCGCACGGCGGTCGCCAGCTCCCTCGTGACCTCGGCAAAGTCGATCACCCCCGTCTCGGGAACGTGCAGCCCAGCGACCCCGCGGACGTGAGGCTCAAGCTCGCGCATCTGTTCGACACCGAGGCGGCGTACACCGGTGAGACCGTTGGCCCTGGCGCGCCACTCGAGTCCTTCGAGCCGGGCCAACTCGTCGTCTTCGCACGCCACAATCAGTTTGCCGCAGCGCCGGAAAGCGATTCCTCGCGACTCGCAAAAGCTCTGCAGCTCGTTCCGACCCTCGGCGCAAAGCTGCGCCTTGAGAGAGCCCGGCGAGTAGTAGATCCCGGAGTGGAGGACACCGCTGTTGCGGCCGCTCTGGTGCCGAGCCACCTCCGATTCGGCCTCCAGAACCACGACCTTCCGCCGACCCGCGGCGACGAGAGCCCGAGCCGTGGCAAGACCCACGAGACCGCCTCCCACAATGGCCACCTGGACTCGAGGCAACATCAACATACCCTCGTGACGATTCTATCGGCGCGGCCAACGGCCACGACGCTTGCTCACACCGCTAGAGATCGGCGCCGACCCAGAGGGAGTCGGTCGGTGTCGTGGGGAGGCCGGGCCGGAGGGCTCCGGCGGCGCACAGGCCTTGCGAGCACCGCGGGAAACCGCCCCGAAGCCGGGGCCCCACGACGTTGGAACTCCCCTTTTGAGCTTGAAGCCATCAGTGCCGTCTCGGTATACTAGCCGCACCCCGTAACAGGAAATAACATCCGCGAGAGGGAGACTCACTCAATGAGCTATGTGATTACCGAAAAATGTCTGGGCGAGCGTTACGCCACCTGCGTCGAAGTTTGTCCGGTCGACTGCATTCACCCGGGTGAATACGAAGACTCCACCCTCGAGGGTGAATTTGCCAAGGAGTTCATGGTCATCGACCCAGATGCCTGCATCGATTGCAGCCTCTGCAAGCCGGAATGCCCGATCGACGCGATCGTCGAGACCGAGGAAGAAGATGAGGAATGGGCGGAGATCAACCGCAAATTGGCGCTGGATGACGAATGGACCGAGCACGAGCCGGTCGAGCCGAGGGCCCGCAATGACGAGCCGCGTAGGCCGGATATCAACACGATCGTCAATCCCTGATTTCTTCTGATCGAATTCGAAGACCGGCCCGAGCGGCCGGTTTTTTTATGGCGCGGACGCCGCTCGGCGACCGACGGTGATCGAGCGATCCACGCCCTCGACCTCGACCGGCTGCCGCTCACCGTCTGGCCATACGACAACCAGCGAGTCCACGCGGTCTTTTTCTCCGAGGCCGAACGTCACCGTCAGTTCGGACTGAGACTGATAACTCCGCGCCGCCTGGACCGTCCGGCGCTGTGCCGCGCCGCCCGCCGACAGCTCAACGACGGCGCCGATCGCCTCCCGATTTGGACTCTCGCCGGCCAGACGCACCCGCAACCAGTGGTTGCCGCTCTCGGTGTCGT
>JAOTZA010000355.1 GCA_029861655.1 Acidobacteriota bacterium
GAGCATGTGTACGACGAGGCGATCCTCGACGCCGTGAGTCGGTACGAGGCACAGGTTCAGCGCAAACTACGCTATGAAGAGTGGATTCCAGCACCACGGCCATCACGGGAGTACCGGCGGGAAGCCTCTTCCGTGGCCGAGAAACGAGTCGTCGAGGCGGGATACCGTCTGGCGGCAGTGATCGAGCACCTC
Source organism: Acidobacteriota bacterium (assembly GCA_029861655.1). GTDB lineage: Bacteria > Acidobacteriota > Thermoanaerobaculia > Multivoradales > JAHEKO01 > JAOTZA01. The sequence goes on from JAOTZA010000355.1 coordinate 193, forward strand.
GAGCTTTAGGTCCGGGCGCGCTCGAACAGACGAAAGAAATTGGCAGTGGTGATCTCGCTCAACTGACCGAGGCTCAGCTCCCATTCGGCCGCGATCCTCTGGGCGGTCTCGACGACAAAGGCCGGCTGGTTCTTCTCGCCACGATGAGGCACCGGTGCCAGATAGGGTGTATCGGTTTCGAGCAACAGCCGCTCCTGCGGCAGGGTCGGCAGGACCTCGCGGACATTGTCCGCCTTGGGGAAGGTCACCATCCCCGAAAGACCTAGATAGAAGCCTCGGCCGAGAAGTTCCGTGGCCATCTCCAAACCGCCCGCGAAAGAGTGAAACACCCCTTTCAGAACCCGGTTCTCCGGTCGCCGGGTAGCCGCCAGCATCTCGGAATTGCTGTCCCGGTTGTGGACGATCACCGGCAGACCGCTCTCCCACGCCAGATCCCATTGCTCGAGCATCACCCGGAGCTGGGTCTCCCGTGGTGAGTGGTCATAGAAGAAGTCGAGCCCACACTCCCCCACCGCCACCACGCCGGGCTCGTCTAGCAGACTCCTGAGCCGAAGGGTGTCGCCGTCTTTCCAAGTCGATGCGGCGTGGGGATGCACCCCCAGTGCGCACCAGACATCGGCATGCCGCCGGCAGAGATCCAGGAGCAGCTCGGAATCGTCGAGTTTCACTGCCGGGAGAAGAAACCCGGTGACCCCCACGGTACGAGCATCGTCGAGCAACCGCTCGATCTCCGGCGGTTCGAAGTACTGGAGATGGCAGTGAGAGTCGATCAGGGCTCGACGCCTACTTGACGGGAGTTCCCGGTGGCACCGCCGAGTCCGGATGGATCAGGATCGGACGGCCATCCGCCGAACCCGCCAGCATCATTCCGCGCGACTCGACACCCATGAGCTTGACCGGTTTGAGATTGGCCACCACGACGATCTGCTTGCCCACGAGGTCCTCGGGATCGTAGTGCTCGGCGACACCGGCGACCAGCTGACGGTCCTCGTCTTCGCCCAGATCCACCGCAATCTTCAAAAGCTTCTTTGCTTTTGGGATCGCCGCCGCCGCCGTCACAGTACCGACCTTGAGCTGTGTCTCGAAGAACTTGTCGATCGTGATCTCGTCCGTCATCTCTTCCTCACCCACGTTCTTTTGTTGCTTCGCCACCGCGGCGCTGTCGGGCTCCGTCGAGAAAAAAACCTTCTTGTCGACGCGCGGAAAAAGCTGGGGCGATTCGGGTAGCGGCACCGAAAGCGGTGTCCTTCCCCATTCGAGAGCCGAGAGATCGCTGGGCACATCCGTCGTTCCAACGGCCGCTAAGACCTCTTGGGCCACCTGAGGCATCACCGGCAGGAGTCCGGTGGCTACGATCCGGACCCCTTCCAGACCGTTCCACAAGACACGCGAGACCGATGAGTCCGTGTTCCCGGCGCCAATGCTCTTCCAAGGCTCGCGCGCAACCAGGTACTGATTGACCTCGGAGAGCAGCCGCCACAGATGGGAGAGCGCCTTGTGAAACGCGAACCCATCCATCGCTTCCCTGTAACCCTTGACTGCTTCCTCGGCCGCGCTCTTGATCGGGTTATCACCACAAGCCTCCGGTGGCGTCTTGCCGTCGTAAGCGGTACGGGACAGCTTGACCAGACGGCTCACCGTGTTGCCGAGGTCATTGGCGAGATCGCTGTTGAAACGATCGACAAAGGCCTCGTCGGAGAACGAAGCGTCCTGCCCAAAAACCATGTCCCGCAGGAGAAAGTAACGGACGGGGTCGGACCCAAAGCGATCGATCAGCGGCTCCAACTGAACAATGTTGCCCACCGACTTCGACACCTTGCGCTGGTCGCGTAGCCACCAGCCGTGCGCCCAGACCGTCGTCGGCAGCGGCAGTCCCGCCGACAAGAGAAATGCCGGCCAGTAGACCGCGTGGAATCGCAGGATGTCTTTACCCACCAGATGCACACGTGGGCCGGCGCCGGAGAGCCAGTACTCCTCGAGGAGGCCCGCCTCCCCTGCGGCGCCGCCGAGCCCCAAAGCGCTCAGGTAGTTGGTCAAGGCGTCGAGCCACACATAGACCGTCTGGCCCTCGTGCCCGGGGAACGGCACGCCCCAAGGCAGCCCAGCCCGGCTCACCGACAGATCGCGCAGCCCCGACTCGACAAACCGCATGACCTCGTTCGACCGAGTGGCGGGCTGCACCGGTCCTGGGCTGGACCGGTACCAGTCGAGCAGCGGCTCCTGGTATTTCGACAGCCGGAAGAAGATGTTCTCCTCGGACTTCCACTCGGTGGGGCGGCCGTGGTCGGGGCAGGTCTTGTCTGCTCCGAGCTCCTTCTCGGTGTAAAAGGTCTCACAAGACGGGCAGTACCAACCCTCGTGTTTGCCCACATAGAAGTCGTCGGCTGCGTCGATCCTCGCCACGATGTCGGCGACTCCGGCGTGGTGCCGGGGCTCGGTCGTGCGCACGAAGTCGTCGTGCGAAATTCCCAGGTCGCGCCACAGTTCGTAGTAATGGGAGACCACATCGTCGGCCTGTTCCTGAGCCGAAATACCCTTCTCTTCCGCCGTCTGCAAGATGTTCTGACCGTGCTCGTCGGTGCCGGTCAAAAAAAAGACCTTGTCTCCCGAGAGGCGACGATACCTGGCAATGGCGTCGGCGACGATCGTCGTGTACGAGTGCCCTATATGGGGCAACGCGTTGACGTAATAGATTGGAGTGGAAAGGTAGAAAGTGCCCATGAGAAGGGCGGAAGTCTAGCAGGGTCCTTTTCGTCCTTCGAACGGAGAGCCTATAGTCGACGGCGAATATACAAACTCCCACCCCCGTGGGTGGCGAGGTTCTTGTCAGCCCGGCTTATGATTCGCGCAGCCTGATTTGAGGTTCCGATTCCCTGATGGATGCCGTCCTCGAGGCGGTCGCCAACAAGTGCTGCAAAAAGGGGTGAAGGCAGCAACAGACATAGCGAAAAGGAGGTCCTAGACAATGGGAGGCAAAACATCAATCGTTTTCTGTATCGCCGTCCTGGCTGCGTTGGCGATCGGGACACAGAGCGCGGACGCCTACGAGAAGTACTCGCAAGACAGAGATGCGACCAACTGTCGACTCTGTCACGGTGATTTCCGCGCCGACAACTACATCTCAAACTCGGATGGGCAGGACTGGGGTAATCTCCACAACCTCCATCGACGCGTCATGTTTGACGAGGATACCCCCGTCAGC